>JAUNGB010000081.1 GCA_030524715.1 Eubacteriales bacterium
TTCTACTTTTTTTGATGCCATTTTCAGAGTGGAATTTAACTTTTCACTTCAGCATTTTTTTCGGATACGCCTGTTTTTATTTGCCTTATATGAACCAAAATGATACAATATAACAAATACCTGTAAATGGCTTATCCGGTGTTTTCCATCTATAGCTTTCATTTAAAGGAGGAAAAAATGAAAAAGAAAATAATCACTTGGCTGTTATGCCTGATACTGCTGCTTCTGACGGGCATTGAGAGTGTTTGCGCTTCTGTCTGGTATATGGACGGAGCAGTTTCCGCAACCGACAGCAGCCAAATGGAACTGAGCAAAGCGTGGAAATATGCAGACGGACGGGGAGTGAATGTGGCCCTCATAGACGGAGGCGCCAACCTCAATGACCCTGCTATAAAACCCAGGGTCAAAGGCGTATATAATGCCGATACCGGTTCAACGAGCTGGAACTCTGTCCAGAATGCTTCTGCATCCCACGGCACAAGCTGCGCAAAGATTCTTTTAGGCGTTGCTCCGAAGGTTAATCTTTACGTGATCAAGGCAGGCGGTAACGGTTCTATTTACTCCGAACAGGTGATAAAGGGCCTGAAATGGGCCAAGTCCAAAAAATGCCGCGTAATCAGCATGAGTTTCGGCGGTTCCTCTTATGACCAGGCGGAATACAACGCCATCAACGAGCTTTTCACCGGGGCAAACAGCGCTTTGGTATGTGCTTCCGGAGGAAATTCCGGGAAGCATGAATACCATTATTCAGCATCCTATACAAACACGCTGTCTGTGGGCGCAGCAAAATACAATTCATCCAAAAAACAGTATGTAGTAATTCCAAAAGCAACCTACAACGACAAAATGGATGTGGTCGCACCCGGAGGCACAACCAGCGCTGCAGCTCCTTTTGCCGCAGGAACCGCCGCTCTTTTGTTTCAGGTAAAGCCCTCGATGACAGCATCCCAATGCCGGGATATCCTGCGGAGCACAGCAAAGGATCTGGGAGCCAAAGGCAAGGACGATTATTACGGCTACGGGCTTATCCAGCCCTACAAGGCAGTTCTGAAGGCCGCCGGGAAAACCGGCTCTTCCGGCAGCAAGATTTCTCTGACGAAAACAAGCCTGACCCTGACAGCAGGAAAAACCGCACAGCTTACGTACAAAAACGGCAGCAACGTAAAATGGATCAGCAATAAGACCAGTGTAGCGACTGTTAATTCCAAGGGAAAAGTAACCGCCGTAAGCTCAGGGAACGCCGTGATCACTGCCAAATCCTCAAACGGCACAAAGGCCTCCTGTAAGATCGCAGTAAAGCCTTCTTCTGTAAAAGGCGCTATATTGACCAACCGCGGCGGCAGCAAACAGCTTCTGGTAACATGGCGGCGTGATTCCAAAGTAACCGGATATCAGGTACAGATCGCCACAAATAGTACCTTTACCCAAAATTCCAGAACATTCTCAACCACCGACAATAAAACCACTTATTTCAGCTTTAAAAATCTTCAGACAGGCAGGCGGTACTATATGCGCATCCGCGCATACAAAATGATTGATTCCAAAACCTTTTACTGGGGAGCATGGGCAAAAACTTCCGGCACTGTCAAGGTATTGTAAACTGCCTATCGCCTAAAGGAAATGGGCTTCTAAGGGGCTTCGCCCCTATTAGATAATACTAAAAAAACAGCGTTTGACTTTAACAGTCGCAACGCTGTTTTTTAATCGCTCAAAAATAATCATACCCTCCATGGATATCCACAATGCTTCCGTTCATGTATTTATTCGTAAGGATACAGTACGCGAGATCTGCCACATCGCCAATCTCGCCAAACCGATGAAGCGCGATCTTTTTATTGATCCTGTCATAGCTTTCCTGAGATCGGCCCTCGTGCCAGGTAGTCTGAATGAAGCCCGGCGCAATGGCGTTTACGGTGATTCCCTTGGGCTCGAACTCTTTTACGAGAGATTTCGTTAAAAAGTGGATCGCAGCCTTTGTAACCCCGTATACCAGAGAGGACGAATACGCCTGACATCCTGCATAGGAGCCCATAAACAATACCTTTCCGCCCTCTGTCATCACCGGCCGTAGCTCCTTCACCATAAACACCGGAATCGACAGATTCGTATTCACGATCTTCGTCCATTCCTCAAAGGTGTAATCCTCATACTTTGCATAGGTGCTGATTCCCGCATTGCTGATCAGCCAGTCCACATGACCTGCCTTATCCTTGATTTCCTGCACAAAGCTCATCATAGCGTCATAGGAGGACATATCCGCCTTCACCAGAACGACCATTTCCTGCTGCTCTCTGGGAAGGCCGCTTACAAATGCCTTCGCCCGTTCCTCATTGTGCGCATAATTTACAAATACCATATCCCCCTCCTGGGAATGGGCAAGAATCTTTTCCACGATCCCCCTGCCGATTCCGGAGGTTCCTCCGGTAACAACCGATACTCTGCTCATTTTCTTACCTTCTTTCTGAATCCGGATTTATTCTGGACCCGTCTGTCCCGTCATAGGTCTGCACCTGAATCCTCTGTTTTATAGCTGTTTTACAGCTTCTTTATAACTTCATCAGATTTTCATAGACATCTCTGGGCGCATAGGGCTGCTGATTATGGATCGGCTCGCCCAGACAGGTCTTGGGATATGCAAAGGTGCCGTGCTCCAGCATGATCTCCAGAAGCCTCGGGCCTTCTCCCGCGAAAAATTCTTCCGCAAGCTTTGACACATCCTCACATTGTACGCGCTCTGCTGCAATTCCATATGCCTGCGCCACCTTATAAAAATCACAGGAAGAAAATCCGCATCCGTCAGATGTCCCCGCGAACAGGCAGTTAAAATAATCCCTCTGCAGATGCCGGATCATTCCAAGCGCCCCGTTGTTCGTAACGATCATTTTCAGGGGAATGTTTTCACGCTTTACCCACTGCAGCTCCTGGATGTTCATCTGGAACGCCCCGTCGCCGCAGATACATGCCACCGGCTTACCGGTTGCATAATATGCGCCGATAGCTGCCGGAAGCGCGTAGCCCATTGCTCCGTGGCCGCCGGAAAACAGCATTGCCTGACCCTCACGGTTCTTAAAAGACTGATAGCTCCATACCATATGCTGCCCCACATCCACTGCTATTGCAGAGGTATCCTTCAGGCAGTCGCTTAAAGCCGCCAGCATCCTGTTGGGATAACGCTCGGGGGTCTGCTCGTCCACTGCCTGAAGATTCTCTTTGATCTCATTGCAGACCTGCACCCATTCCTGCCTTTCCTCAGATACATTAAATTCCATTCCTTTCAGCCGTTGGATCACTGCCGCCGTATTTACGCAGAACTTCTGCTCGCCTGCGCCATTTTCATGAATATCCCGCTTCAGGTTATATTTATCGATATCGATACGGATGATTTCTGCTCCCTTTGCAAACTCATGTACCTTTACCCCAATCTGGCGGGTACACAGGGAGATTCCGAAGCAAAGAAGCAGATCCGCCTTTGCGTTGGCGATCATATTTGCATAACGGTGCCCATATGCGCCGCCGATACATCCGAAATTCATGGGATGGTCATAGGGCACTGTTGATTTAGCCAGAACACTGGTAATCACCGGAATCTGATATTTCTCCGCGAAGCGCAGAAGCGCCCGCTTGCTTTCCCTGCTGTCCACTCCGTGTCCCATCATGATCACCGGACGCTTTGCCTTGCGGAGAGCTTCTTCAACAGCCTTTGCCGCCTGTTCGTTCAGAGCCTCGTCCGCTTTTTCTGTTTCAAATTCCATATCATAGACCGGATTCTCCACTTCGCTTCTCTGGATGTTCATGGGAAGGTCGATGAGTACCGGGCCCTTTCTCCCGGTCACTGCAATATGATAAGCCTTGTTCAGTTCCCTGACGATATCCTTCGGCTCACGGATCTGGATGCAATATTTTGTCACAGGCTTCGCCATTGACACGATGTCGATCTCCTGAAATCCCTGCTGCCGCAGCCCTTCGATTCCGGAATACTCATAAGTATTCAACTGTCCGGTAAGAAAGATCACCGGAAGGGAATCAAAGTATGCGTTCGCCACGCCGGAAAGCAGGTTTACCGCTCCCGGGCCGCTTGTGGCATAGGCGCACGCACATGCATCCTTTGCCTGGGCATATCCGCAGGCCGCGAAGGACGCCCCCTGCTCATTATAGCAGGAATGGTTGTTAGTATCCGGATTTTTCTCAATAGAGTCTACCAGGTGAGCGATCATGGTACCCTGATACCCGAAAAAATCGTGAATCCCTTTTTTCTCTAAAAAAGCAACAACATAATCTGTAAGTTTCATTCTATCCTCCCAGCTTTCTTTTAATCATCAGACCATTACAGTATCTTTACCGGCATTTTTACTGGTATCTTTATCGGTATCTTTACTACATTTTACCAGTATTTATCTATCTGCGCCTTTAATTCCTGATTGCCCGTCTTCTCGATCATATTCATATAGATCTCTATGATCTCGTCATCCGCCGCGTATACGTCCTTTTCCTTCAGGCAGCGTCGCATGACTTTTGTGTACGGCCGGAATATCGCTTCCAGCCTCATATAATCGCCGTTTTTATACAGATTTCTGATATAATCCTTTTTTTCTTCATAGTAGGCATTCAGATTACGCTTGGAAGCGCAGAGCTTCGCGTAATTCCAGCACCAGTTATAATACCGCTGGCGGCGGCGTCCGATGGAATCCTTTAAATACTGCCTCCTGCGGGCTTTTATCAGCTTCTTCAGTGAACCTGTCTCTTCAAAGAAATCCCCCCAGCTAACCATGGCGCTTGCCATGACAGCCGGATTCGGTTTATACTCTTCCGCTGTTTCTTCTTCATAGTTTATCCCGTAGGTTTTCTGGAGATACCAGATCTTCTGGTCTGGAACCATAAATTCCTCCCCCTCAAGAACCATCCGGGAAGTTTTCATAAAAATTTCCGCAGGATAATAGTAGGTGGTATTTTTATCCAGGCGCAGCACATACTCCTGCGCGTCCGTTCCTGCCTGTCCTTTCAGGAATTTACCATATAAATGCCGTCCCAGAGAGGCGCGCCCTCCAAGCGAGCCCAAACGCACCGGGATCTTGCAGAGCAGATTCTTTATTCCCGGCTTACGGCTGTATCCGTCGCAGGTTTCCATCCACCCAACCTCCAGCGCGCGGCTCCATAAATGCTTTCTTCTGGAGGAAATGATCCCCCTTAAGGGAACAATATTAATTCCCATTCCCGGACTTTGGAAGTTTCTTCCCTCATTCAGGTTAAAGCACAGCGTATCCAGATTTTCATACCTCAGATAAAAGCCGGGAAAACGTTTATTGTTTTTCATGGATTCCAGAGCGCGTCTGTGGGGCTGAGCCGTTTCAAACGCCTGACGGAACCTCTCCATATCCGGAACCTTCATAAAGACCACTCCCGCCAGCGGATCCTGCGGAAACGGCTGTCCGGTCACTCCGCAGAGTGTCAGCTGCGGAGAAAGATAATAATCTATTTTATTCTTCCTGCAAAGCTTATCGATTTCTTTCAGAAGCGACAACACTTCCTGCTGTTCTCTATTCAAATTTTCTGCTCCATTCTGTCTGCTGCACAATTCATGTGCCGTTACATCAGCAGCACAATCTATGTGCTGTTTTATCAACTGCACAATGTTATATGTCGTTATATAATCTGTACAATCTATGTGCCATTATATATATCACACAATCCATATGACGTTACATCAGTTTTTCAATAAGGGCCTGTATATCCTCCTGGCTTTTGTATTTATTCAGCCAGCTATTCATAAATTCCATAGCGTCTGTCCTGGCGGCATAGGCAGTACACCTTCTGCTGCCCCTGTACAGATCCGCCAGAAAGATCCTTGCAAGCTCTGTTTTCACATAGGAATGCTTTACATACTTCAGCGCCTTGAAATAGTTCTCGAAAGACTCTGACGTACGCCCCTGCTTCCTTCTGACGTCTCCCAGAACCTTATAGACCTCCGCGCGGCATTCCTTCAGGATCTTGCATCCGCGGATTTCCTCCGCCAGCCATTCCAGCTCGCTGTCGCCGTCCGTATAAATAAGCTCTGTCCTAAGTCTGGCAAGCTGTTCCGGATATCCCAGACGCTTCCATGCCTCCGTCATTGCCTTACGGTACAGATCATTTTCTTTAGGGCGCTGCTTTTTCTCTTCTCCGTCTTCAGAGTCGTCCAGTTTCTCCCTGATCTCCTCAATGACTTCTTCCAGTTCTCTCTGGGTATGGACTGCCTTCACCCTTGCAAGGCACAAATATTCATGTACCACTTCATCCTCGGGCAGAAGTCTCGACCATAATTCAATCCACCGGAGCGCTTCTGTTTTCTGTCCGGCATCCAGAAGATCCTGACAATATTTCAGGGATTCCTCCTTATGCTTTTTCAAAAATTTATCCAGTTCCAGATGAATGATTCCATTGTTGGTCTTTTCACGGGCATCCGCGTAAAGACCCAGGGCCTCTGTTCTCTGTCCTTTTTTCCACAAAAGATCCGCCTGGTATTTCAGGAAATAACCGTCCTCCGGAAAAAGCCCAAGCGCGTCCTTCAATAATTTCTCCGCCTCCCGGAGATCGCTTTTTTTACCTGTGCGGTCCATGACAAGGCGGCACAAAAATTTCAAAAAGCTTGGATTTCCCGGATAACGTTCCAGAAGCTCCCGGCAGATTTCCTCCGCTTCTTTTTTCTCATTCATTTCATAGTGACAGGTTCCTTTACGGAAAAGCAGCACATCCTCCATGACCTTTTTCATTTCCGGCGTCACACTGGCAAGCTTTTCCCTCACCTGGAACATACGGTATGCCTTAGAAATACGCTCCGTATAAAACAGGGTCATCATTGCCGCCATAAACACCTCGTCCTCCACCTCTAATAATGTAGGATGGTAGAACGGATAGATATTGGGAAAGTCCTCCCGTCCGATAAACCCGGCGCTGAGCTGCACCTGATAATAGTTGGAGAATATCTCATTTAAAACATCAAATTCATGCTGTTCTGTCAGTTCCCTGAGACTGCGGCCGTTTTCTTTGATCCTTGCCTTCAGATCCATGACCGTGCTTTTTGCCAGCAGCAGATCTCTTTCATGGGTCAGGCGATGACTTTTCTTTGCCGTCGCCATATAATAAAACTTACGCACAGCGGCGTTAAAGCGCGCCTTCCTTGTATTCACCTTCGGCATATAATCGCTGCGGAATTCCTTATAGTCAATCCCGTCCACGCAAATGGCGTCATGGGATTCCCTCTCCCCATGGGGCGGAATATACGACCATTCATCTCCGTAGTGCCACACCAGGTAGTCATTGGTCCGGCGGGGAACCATGACCTTCTCTCCCTCAAAGTCCATATACTTTACGGGGAACATCATATCCTTATCAAAAAGGAAAGGACAGCCTCCCCATCTCATTGCATAGCGGTCACAGTCCTCTTCTTTATAGGAAAACATGATCTTTTCAAGTTTTTTCAGCGTTCTCTCTTTCCCCAGAAAAACATAGGAAAGCAGATATTTCAGATAAAGGGATGCGGGTACCTCCCACCGGTTCCCGAATACAACGGAAATATTCACCAGATCTGAGTAGATCATCATATGTGTCCGGTATTTCTCATACTCTTTATCGTCTGCGGGAATCGGATCCAGAGTCAGCACGTCTATGATCTCTCCTGCCTTATCGTTTCCGATCACCTGATGCTTATGAACCGCGCAGCTGCTTGTATCCGCATAGCGTGGAAAAGAATTGGTATAGCTTCTGTCCACATCCACACACTGTACCGCCCGATCCGGCGGAAATTCCGTCCCGGAAAGAGCCACGAATTTGTTCCAGTCGTCACGCGGCATATATATGTCCACATCATCATCCCAGGGTATGAAGCCTTCGTTCCTCAGAACCCCGATCAGAGTTCCTCCCGCCATGACATACCGCAGGTTATGCTTTTTGCAGATTTCGTCGATCTCCCGGAAAAGCTTTAGCAAATGTTCCTGTTTCTCCGTCATTTATTATCCCCTCTGGTTAATTTTTTTCAGAATATCTACCAGAACCTCAGATTCTTCGTAGAATAATCTTGTACACTCTGTTCGTTTATCACTGATCATGATCATCAGTTCCTGAAGTAAATAGCGGAAACCGTTTCCTTCAAAGTTGAAGCTGTAGCGCTTCAGAAATTCATTACCCTCTACCTTTGCCTCAAAATACCCTGTGTTCCACCAGTCGCTGGGAACAGTCACACGGCCTTTGCTCCCGATAATGACCAGTTCATTCTCCACGTCTACAGTAGAACCGATCTCAATGGTTGCAAGCGCCGTCGGGTATTTCATGGTGATCACATCATATATGAACTTTCCGTTGGCATCAGTAACCGCATTGCTGGTAACCTCCAGGCATTCCTTGCCCAGAAGCTTTATGATCGCGCAGATGGCATGGGCCACCGTCTCGTTAAAGGATTTGCCTCCGTCAAAGTCATCCTGGGAAATCGAGCACTTCACACTCACCACGTTTCCCACTAAATCCCCGTGCGTCAGCCAGACAAGCTGGTTGAAGGCCCGAAGATATACCAGCATGAGCTTTTCTACCAGAACTACTTTATTCTCGATGGCCTTACGGAAAAGCCCCCTTAATGTCTCCGGATGGAGGGTCATCGGTGAATCGCTGATCACATATTTACCCAATGCAATGGCCTTTTCAATATATTCCGCGCGCTTTTTCAGGGAGGTTTTTATATATATGATATCCGGCCCGCATAAGAATCTGTCAAAATCATTTCCATAGGAATCCAGTTCATATTTCTCACAGAATTCCTTTGCCACCTGTTCATCTTCAGAAAAAACGCTTTCTACATGGAGTCCGCTCACATATTTGGATTCCACCACGATCCCGTTGTCATAAATATCGTCTGTAACGATGCCAATGTTATAAATAGTGCCCTCACTGCGGATCTGGGTGCTGGAGATGTTCTTGGTTCGCTCTAAATACTGGACGTCACAGTAATTTTTCAGATAATCAAACTTTCCGCGCCAATCTGAGCCAACGACCAGCACATCAATGTTGTACTTAATAATATCACTTACCTTCTGCCCCTGATATTCCTCAATAATGATCTCATCTGCAAAGCCTGTCTTCCGGACATTTTCGATCCTCTGAAGAAGGCTGTCGCGCACATTCAGCTTCCCGCGCTCTATATCATAGCTCTCGCTGGTAACGCCTACGATCAGATAATCTCCCAGTTCCTTCGCGCGCTTGATGATATTATAATGGCCCTGATGGAACAGATCAAAGGTTCCATAAGTAATGACTCTTTTCATGATATACCCCGTTCTTTCTGAAAAACTCCCGTAATAAGCCTGCTTCACAGTGGTAGTTGTTTCCGCATTTAATTATAATTAAGCATCAAAAAAATATATTCCGACCATACAGCCAGAAGATTTTTATTATTATTGTAAAGCTTCAAAAATACGCTCTACTGCCTACGCGCACATTATAACATAATTCCCCTGGCAATGGAAGACATTAACCTTCTCCTTTGCCAGGGGATACCTCTATCCGACCCGATACATATTGTAGAGCCGCTTTGCGCTGTACCCGGGAACCTTCTTGCTCCAGGTGCTTCCAACCTGTTTTTTCAGGTAAGATTTTGTATAAGTGAGGCTCTTGGAGGAATCCATATTTGTAAATACCTTAAACGCCTTTTTGCCTTTAATGCCCATGGAAAGCCCCTGCGCCGCCTCATTTGGATCGTCTGCGTAGCTTCGGATCGTAAACGCATCCACCATGGGATTGCAGGCCGCAATATAATAGCCAAGTGCAAGCGCCGCTGCCTGTGTATCCTGTCCCTTTGTGGAGGTGAATCCCTGCTCCGAGAGGATCACCCTTGTTTTGGATCCATAAGTATTTTTTATATAATTGGTCAACGCACTTAAATTATTCAGGCTGATCACCGGAGAATTTGATTTATTCGTCAGGTAATTGCTGTTATTTCCGGACCAGAACCTGGGATCCGTAAGCGGGAAGGGATAAGCGTGGTATGCCAGGTTCCAGTTGATCCCCGGCTGCAGGGACTTCACCGTCCTTGCAAAAGAGTCCACCACATCCTTAGCCGCATAGCCCTGCACTGTCATATTCCAGTAATGGTCTACGCAAATAAATACCTTAGAGCTGGCTTTTTTGCTTCTGACTGCATTATAAAGGCTCCGGAAGGTCTCGCTGTAATTGGCGATGTACTGGGCCTTCGTCATATTTCCCGGGTAATTCCATACACGGTAAGTATTCACTTCATTCCCGAGGATCCAGTTGCTTACATAACAATCCTCCGACCCGAACAGCTCCGCCATAAAGGAAAACAGAGCTTCCATTTTCTGGCGTGACGCCGCGTTTTTGGTGTTCCATGCATAGTAATTCGCTCCGGAAGCCTTTGCGCCTGCGGCAGTCAGATCCCTGGTGGAACTGTCCCAGTTAAGCAGGATCTGCATAGTAACCTGAATGCCTTTCTGGTTGCATTGACGTACAAGCTGCGTATATCCGCCGATTTTATTAAAGTAGTACGTCTTGCCATTGTATACATAGGGAACCCGCTCCGCATTATTTACCATCAGAATGGATACCGGAAGATTAAAAAATACCGTTTTACACTTTGTCTCGGTCAGTTCATTAATATTGGTAGTCTGTAAGCCTTTTTTGCTCTTGGGCACAGCATAGGCGGCGGTATTTGTGGCTGCCTTTTCCGGAGAGCTGACATAGCTTGTTCCGCTGATGCGGGTATATGCGGATACGCTGCTGCCGGATTTGGATTTTACCGCAACCGCGTATTTCGTAACCGCGTACTCCGGGTGTCCGGCCGTATTCAGCTTAAAGGTGATCGTCTTGTTGTCTTCCTCTGGCTTGCTTACTTTGGCGATCCGTTTCGTAAGCTTGTCTGTATTTGGATTTACCTGAAACAGGTAGTAATAAGTATCTGTACTTTTTACCGGGGACGGTACTTTTGCAGAGATACGGATCTGACCCGGCGCGTAGCCTCGGCAGGATGTGACAGAAGCCGCGGAAGCTGTTGCCTTCGCCTCGCTTCCGAATAGATCCATGTCCTCCGCATCAGAAAATTCCACATCCTCAGAGAATAATTCCTCCGGGGCAGTCAATTCTTCCTCCGGGGACTCTTCCTCTTCTTCAAGCTCCGGATCATATACGTCTTCACTGCCGCCATCCGGCTGCTCCGTATCGTCTCCTGTATGAGTTCCGTCCATATCAGGCTGTTCTGCCAAATCCTCCGTTTCTGACGGTTCTCCGCCCACTTCCCCTGAAGCTCCTGCTTCCGGTATCTCCGACGAGAACATATCTGCCGTATTTCCCCCGGAAATCTCCTGTGAACCAAATTCCGCTCCCATAGCAGGTGCTGCGCCTGCCGCGGCAGTCAGTGCCAGCGTCAGCGCCAATGCAATCCATTTCTTTCTCATATTTTCCTCCTGAATAAAATCACAGCTTTATTCCTCATCATCCTGACTGTGGGTCATCTCGGACGTTCTCTGCAGAAGCTCATTGACAGAACGTTCCAATTCCGCCTCTTCAGGCTCCAGAGCCTCTATGGGATCGTCAGCCTCAACTGCTTTGCGGCGCTTGTGTATTTTTTCGTACTTATATTCATCGCTGTCATATTCCTCTTCCAGCCCTTCATCCTGAACGGTCTTCTCTTTCTTAAACAAAATAAATGTCAGAAGATTCAGGGCTCCTGTATAAAGCCAGTTCACCGGCAGACTGCCAAGAATCAATACAATAACCAGCGAAACTCCCAGTAAAGCCCATACGTTCAGCATCTCAGGGATTTTCAGAAGCAGCAGTCCATTGGCAAGGATCAGGATCGGATAATGGAAGAAATAGATCCCCATTGTATTCTTCCCGATAAAGGTCCACGGCAGCTTCCTGTCCGGCAATACCGCGAAAAAAGTAAGGATCAGCACAAATGATACAAGATACATCAATAGCCGGAGAATGATCCCATGTACATTGGAAAGCCCGGATACCAGATACGTGTGATTTCCCCTGAAAATGTCCACAGGTATCTGATTACTGATCATATAATTGGGGACGCCGTACAGCAAGGCCCCCGCAATAGGCAGCAGCACCCATTTCCCCTTAAACTTCCTGACTGCGGTCGTGTACTCGCTCTTCCATAAATATCCGGCGACGAAAAACGGAAAAAATACCACGATCCTGGAAGTAGACAGATACGTGCTGAATTCAGGCCTTGTCCCTGCCCAAAGGGCAAAAATAATACTGAGCGGGACAATAAAACGAATTTTTCCCAGCGCCTCAATTGTCAGCCTGTAGACAAACAGAGCCAACAAATACCACATAACGGTTCCCGACGGGCGCAGAAGCTCATAATCCACTTTATTTCCCAGCCATATCTGCGTATACCATGTAAGGCTGTATCCCAAAATATAGGGAATCAGCAGATTCTTTACATTTTTCATAACATCCTGCGGCTTTTTGGATAAATACCCGGAAACAAAAATGAAAGCCGGCATATGGAAGATTGTGATCGCATACCAGATATATCGGATAACAATATCTACTTTTACCAACTGAAATGCGATAATATGGTTAAAAACCACAAGAAAAATCAATAAGGCCTTAATATTATCCACCAGGAAAGAATAAGGTATTTCCTGCCTGTTTGTTTTTTGCGTCATTTTTTGTTCACCCTGTAATAATTTTATGAATAAAGGATAACATACTTTTATCTTTTTTGGAACACAAATTTAAAAATAAATATAACAAAAGTTGATATTCGGCTGCTGGATGCAGGAATTTCCGGTGTTTTCCGTCCCTGTAAAGGTCAGCGTAAGTTTTCCTCTTGCCATTTCCCTTCCCTTAGTGTATGATTGATAAAGAATTTCTGTCGTTACTGTTTACTCCATAGGTGTGAGCAGTAAATTTCTGCCGGCAGCCGACGCCGCGGGCAGAACAGATGTATTATAAAATTTATATGTACTATAAAAACAGGAGCGGATTTTATGTTTAAAAAATTTAAAGGAGATGTGCGGAAATACTGGAAATACTCCATCTATTCCTCCAAAGCGTATCTGAAATCCGAGGTAGCCAACTCTTACCTGAACTGGCTGTGGTGGATTCTGGAGCCGCTTTGCTTTATGATGATCTATGCCTTTATGTTCGGCACTGTTTTTGGCGCAAGGGAACCATATTTCCCGGTTTTCATCTTTATCGGAATCACTATGTGGGATTTCTTTAACAGAACCATGATCCAGAGCGTCCGTCTGGTAAAGCATAATAAACCAATTGTTTCCAAGGTTTATTTACCGAAATACATTCTTTTGACTGTCCGTATGGGAGTCAATGGATTTAAAATGTTTATTTCTATATTGATCATTATAGGAATGCTTTTTGTATGGAAGGTGCCGCTTACCTACAATGTCATCTATTCCATTCCCATTCTGATAACGCTCATTCTGATCGTATTCGGATTGGGATGCTTCCTGATGCATTACGGAGTATTTGTGGAAGACCTTTCTAATGTAGTTAATATTGTGCTCCGTCTTGTTTTTTACATGACAGGTGTTTTCTGGAATATTATGAAACGGCTTCCGGCCCCGTATAATTCCTACATCTGCAAATGTAACCCTATTGCGTTTTTGTTGTCCTCCATGCGCGACTGTGTCCTCTATGGAAAAACGCCCCACAGGAAGCTTCTGCTTTTGTGGTTTTGCATCGGACTTCTTATCAGCGCGCTTGGAGTCCGCAAGATCTACAAAAATGAAAACAGCTACGTGAAGGCGATTTAGGTAATTTAGGTAATTTTACTTATTCTGCTGCTTTCTCTCAGCTATGAGAGTAATCCAATTACGTAAAGGTGATTATAATATGGAAGAAAAACATGCGATTGAAGTGACAGATCTGGTTATCAGCTACCGTAATCTGAAAAAAACTTCAATAAAAAAGAATTTACTGAAACTGAAACGGAACAAGGCAGAAGATTTTGTTGCAGTCAAGGGGATTTCCTTCTATGTAAGAGAAGGGGAAATCCTCGGTATCATCGGCAAAAACGGAAGCGGCAAGTCCACCACCCTGAACGCCCTGGCGGGAATCTTCTCTCCGGACAGCGGAACCATAGATTTAAAAGGACACAGCATTTCCCTTCTTTCCATCGGCGTCGGCTTCCAGAAGGAAATGACCGGGCGGGAAAATATCATATTATCAGGAATGCTTCTCGGTTTCTCCGAGCAGCAGGTCAAGGCAAAGGAGCAGGAGATCATCGATTTTGCCGGACTGGGCAAATTCATCGACATGCCTGTCCGGACTTATTCCAGCGGTATGTACTCCAAGCTTGCCTTTTCCATCACCGCGATCCTGGAAACAGATATTATGCTCATCGACGAGGTGCTCAGTGTAGGAGACCAGAAATTCAAGAAAAAAAGCTACGCGAAAATGAAAAGCCTGATTTCCAACAAGGACAGAACCGTTGTCATTGTGTCCCACAACCTGAGTACCCTGGAGGCTCTTTGCGATACGGTCATGTGGATGCACGACGGCGAGATCAAAAAAATCGGAGAGCCCAAACAGGTTCTTGAAGAATATGTAGACTTCATGGAAAATAATTAATCTGCTATGAAAGTCCCGGACAGAATAAGACAACAACGGTTTTCTCTCCGGAGAGAACCTGCTGCTGCCTTATTCTAATTGTTCCTGCGTCTATTATTGCCTTTTGCATCCTAGAGCGTGTTATAATTTTCTATATAATAAAAGTAATCGAAATCTGCATAAGCGCCTCTGCCCGACAGATCCTGACAGCAAATGCCCATAAACGCCCCTGTAAACATAATGTGCCCTGTTTTGTTAAAATAATCATCCGACAAAATCCCCGCATCCATGGGTTGTCCGACGGCAGTATATTCTTTTCCATTCAAAGAATAAAAATACTGTGCTGTTTCTCCATGGGTAACCAGCTTCAGCCAAACTTCTCCTTCTTCTGGTATCTTTATACCAACTCCTACCGGATGGCTTCCTTTTCCAAGATCACATTTAATAATCGAAATCACTCTTCCCATTATCTCATCGCGGGTAATATACAGATAATAATAGCAGCTTGTATTATAATAGTAGGTAAGCCCTGCCATTTGTTGAAAATTTTTCGGATGGAAATCAATTTTGGTAATAGCCGTGCAACAGAATTCCTGCTGTCTGTGCGCTAACAATGACTGCCTATATTTTGAATTCAGGGATTCTGCCCCATATAAGCGTAAGTATCCCGGCCGCACTTTAAGATCCGCACGTTGACCAAGCGGCACCCGTAGTGATTGTAAATGAATATTCCATGTAGCTTTATCAAAATCCTCAAACATAGTATTGGAACAGCTATTTTCTTCCTCCTCATCTTTTATCTGTACGGTTATGTCGGGAATATTCGTCTCGTTTTTTAAAACTGGCCACCCTTTTTTCCAAGTCATCTTCTGCAAAGCTGTTTCTCTGCCGAGAATGCATCTTCTATATTCCCCAATTGGACGGCTGCATAGATGTGTAAGATACCATTCACCATTTTCTCCTTCCACAAAGCTGGCATGTCCAGCTTTCTGAATGCTATACTCAGGCACATGCCTGGTTGTAATCATAGGATTACACGGTGCTTCTTCATATGGTCCCTCTATGTTCCTGCTGCGTGCAACAGAAGCCGCATGCGAAAATTCTGTCGTTCCCTCAGCAACCAGAAGGTAATAATATCCATCATGCCAGTATAAGTGCGGGCCTTCCGTATAACCTATAGCTGTCCCTTTAAAAATCACCTTCGGCTCTCCAACCAGGCATCCCCTTTCTGCCGAAAATTCCTGCAAGACAATTCCACCGAACTTTGACTGGTAGGACCGATAATCCATTAACATATTAACCAGATATTTTTTTCCGTCCTGGTCATGAAACAAAGACGGATCAAAGCCGCTGGAATTCAAATATACAGGTTCTGACCAGGGACCTCTTATATTCTCCGCCGTCACCATGTAATTATGTGTATCCTTAAACATTCCCCGAAAAGATTTTACATCTGTATAAATCAGATAATAAGTTCCTTCACAATATGACAGGCAGGGAGCCCAGATACCGCATGAATCCTCTTCCCCAAGTAGATTAAGCTGGCGGTCAAGAGGATGTGCAATCAGCTTCCAATGAATTAAATCCGTCGAATGGTGTATCTGAATCCCCGGATACCACTCAAATGTTGAAGTTGCAATAAAATAATCACCGCCGACACGAATAATTGACGGATCTGGATTAAAACCTCTTAAAATGGGATTATTCATAAATTTTCCACCTTTCTCTGCTGATTATTCCATATGTGCCTTCCTATAGCTGCTTGGTTTCATTCCCTCTCTTTTTTCAAATACCCGGCTGAAATGATTAACATCCTTATATCCTATCATTTCACTAATTTCATAAATCTTCAGATCTGTCTCTTTCAGCAGCTTCTTGGCACGGGCAATGCGGATCCCAGTAAGATAGCTCTGATAGGTTTCTCCTGTCTTTTTCTTAAACAACTGGCTAAAATAATAGGGGTTGATAAAAAATTTCTCAGAAATGTCCGCAAGAGAGATATCCTGACTAAAATTTTTGTTAATATATTCCCGAACTTCTTTTACTACATCCCTTTTCTCCGGCAGATTCTGTTCCATCATCAAATCATTCATGCCGCAGATTACATTAATAATCCAATTCTTCAGCTGTTCCATGGTATTAAACCTGGTTATATTTTCCAGCGACAGAATATTTTTTCCGAGATATTCATTGATCTGGAGCTGCATAAAAGGCATTTTACGAATTCCGAATAGGATAAGGTTGATTGTAAGCACCTGGAGATTTTCAGGACTTAATGCTTCGTCCGCATTTACTTTCCGAAAAATCTTCTCAATCACTTTTTTGCATCCCTCGTTATCCATCTCATTGATACACCTCTCCAGTTCCTGTACCTCCTTTTCCGGTATCCGCGCAGGTTTTGAGTCTATATTGCGTATTTCATCGTAACTTATAGAACTCTCCGGTCCATTAATCATTTTATAATTCAAAGCGCACATTGCTTCTACATAGGATTTCCGGATTCCTTCAATTCTTTTATGCCACAGTCCTATTCCTGTACATACTGTTCCATTTCCCTGTTCCTGTGTATAAAAACGTATTTTTCCCATAAAATTCTTTACCTTACGAAGCTCCGTCTGTTTTGAAGAACCCAAAACCATGATCCATTGGCCCTTCTCTTTTCCTGTAAGAATTTCCACATCATACTGCTTTTCAATATGCATTTGGCACTGCTTTTGAAAAATCTCCCGGATTGCCTCCTTCTCTTTTTCATCTTCTCCGTTATTATACTCAAAAACAGCACACAAAAAAGACTGATTTCTAAAAAATTCCATCTGCTGAAGCTGCAGATGATTCTCTGGGAAAAATTGCCCCTCCAGAATATCTCTCATATAGTATTCTTTCACACTCTGAGAATATTCCCCCACGGTTTCTTTAAGTTCTTCCATCTGACATATGTTCTGCTTTTCCTGCCGGATAGACATGCAGACCTTCTCAAATGTTTTATATAGTTCTTCTTCTTCCACAGGCTTTGTAATGTAATCCTCAACTCCCAGTATTATCCCCTGCTTTGCATACTCGAACTCCGCATAACCGCTTAAAATGATATAACGTGATTCCAGTCCGGCTGCCTTGATCCGACGTATCATCTCTATTCCATCCATTTCATACATCCGCACATCTGTCAGAATAATGTCCGGCTTTTCTTCAACAGCGATTTCGTAACCTTCCGTTCCATCATAGGCTACCGCAATTACCTTACATTCGGGAACTATACGCCCAATCAGAAGAGCTAATCCTTCTGCAATCATCTCTTCATCATCCACTACCAGAACACGATACACTCTCTTCTTTCCTCCCTATTTTCCACTGGAAAATCCTGTATGTTGTCATATTGAAAAATCAGAAGCAGCGGTTCATATAATACTGCTCTCATACTTTCTCCTCCTGGGGAATTCTGATTTCAACCATTGTTCCCTGTTCATCGCTGGATACAATTTTCAGAGAACCCTGTTGTCCGTAATGAAGATATATTCTCTCTGCAATATTCTTCAGGCCGATACTGGTCTTTTTCTTTTCACTGTTGTCTGTGGCAGAAATCTCTTTTTGGTCATTCAATGTAATCCTGGCATTGATCTCTGCCAATCTCTCCGGGCTCATGCCACAACCGTCATCCCTGATTTCCAGCCTGACATCCTGTTCCTGGGTAAATTCTCCCCGGATCACCACATGCAGAGATGACCTTCTGTTCCGAAAACCATGCTCAATACAATTTTCAACAATGGGCTGAAACACCAGAGAGATTATCGAATGACTACGTATCTCTTCCGGAATATCAATGCGCAGCGAAACCCTGTCTTTATATCGGATGTTTAAAAGCTGCACATAGGTTTTTGTATATTCAATCTCATCCTGAATGGTGCACACACTTTTTTTCCGATCCAGAGCCATCCTGAACATTCTGGATAAGGTCTTGATCATCTCCGCCGTTTCATCTGCCCCCTGCATCAACGCTTTCATCCGTATTGATTCCAGTGTGTTATACAGCATATGTGGATTGATCTGTGTCTGGAGTGCCAGGTACTCTGCATTTCGCTGCTTGATCTCCGCCAGATAAACATCCTCAATCAGAACCTTGATCTGCCTTACCATGTTATTATAACTTCTGATAAGGCATCCCATTTCATCCTCGCTTTCTCCCTGAAGCATTACCTGATAATTTCCCTTTTCCACCTGCTTCATACTCTTTTGAAGGTCTTTCATGGGTTTTGACAGCGTCCTGCTTAAAAGCCATGAGATAGCTGCCGCCAGTCCTGCGCATACTACCAGTCCGATGACAGTTACATATTGTATTTTCTCAATCTTCATCAGAAGACGACTTCTGGGAATGATAGCATTTACTTTCAGATACCCGCGTTCCGTCTCATTTGACATTACAATATAATCCTCAGTGTCCTTATCATGCAGCGGAGACTTTTTTTCCACGATCTGCTGCCATGTAATCTGTCCGCTGCTCACTCTGGAATCATACAAAATCCCGTTGTTTTTATTTATCACATTAATCATAATATTATAATTATTCCGTGCAAGAAGAAAATCATTATTCAATTCAACCAGCTCTGAGGAATCCAGATGGAGCAGAACCATCCCTATATACTTTCCCGCATAATCATAAATCTTTCTGGCAATCGTCACTACAATTCTGTCCTGTTGCCGATCGTAATAGGAACAGTCATGAGCTTCCGTAATATATAAAGTTTCCTCACACTCCAGAATATCCTGATACCAGGACTGTTCCGTCATTTTCTCCCAGTCCATGGATGCATTCTCCTGGTTAAACTGATAAAAGTCCCCATACCGGGTTACCATAGCTATTCCTTCAATATCCGGCTTCATAGCCACCATGCGCATCATTACCTTCCGAAGATATATCTGCTGGTCTATTCTGGAAGAAAGAGAATCATTTTCCGAGCCCAGACTGGTAATCATTTTCTCGTCTGCCAATATGGATTTTGTAACCCTGTCATATTCATCCAGAAAATTATTCAGATTGCTTACAATCTGAGAATTAAATATGGATACAAACTCCATGGATGCCTCTTCAAGATTGCGGGCAGAAAAATTATACACCAAAGTGCCCACTGCGGTTACCGGAATCAGACAGACCGCAAGAAAACAAATCATCATTTTATTATGGATTTTCATATTACGAATAAAGCTTTTCATAGAAATCCCCTCTTTTTCCTTGTTCTCTGCCTTCATTATATCTTTCCTTACCGACAAACACAAATCTTTTCACTCGTTAAGCATAAACAAATAGCTGTACTCGCAAAAGAACGGGACTTTCATATTGCATAAATACTGCTTCATCTCCATTCAGCCTTCGTCCTGATCTCCATATTCCATATTCGAATCTTCCTTCTTCCATCAGAAGAATATCCGTATTCGGTCGATCCGGATCAGTTGAAAAGAAACTGAGACAGCAGCGATTTGCCAGTATATAACACTCATCTTCTCCCGTTTTCAATGCCAGGCATACTCCATCTTTTCTTGGCAGTACAGGATCCTCAAACACCGCACGCACTCCAAAGGGATAGAATTGCATATCCGAAGAATCTTGTTCGCTGCATACGGCCTGTAGTTCCTTTGTTCCATATTTATCAGCCAAAAGCGGTATCATTTCATTAAGAGTTCTGGTATACCATGCATATTCCTCAACATTCTGAGGAACCTTCAATGCCGGATCCGTCACATCCATTCCAAAGAGGTATCCCTGATGGGCGCTAAAGGGTTTTCCCATATCTTCAAACCCAAAGGGTGCATAGTATATCGCATGATAATGTCCGATTACATATATCTGCCTTGGACCCGCATAGCTGTGGGTAGCACATTCCGGTATATACAAAGGTCTCTCCCTTCTGGTAAATTCCTCGCAGACTCCACAGAAGTCAGGCACATAAATATCCGGGCAATACATATCAATGGACGGGGCGCAAAAATCCCAGACCTCATGCATCCTTGAAACCGGACCGCCGGAAGGATACTGACCAGGTTCTTCCCCATTTTTATTCAACCAACAATTTACCGTCATCGGAAGGGGATATTCTCGCTTTCCTGCTTCTGCCACAGTCTCTACAAAACGTGCTATATAATATGCACTAAAGATTTCTTCCGCCGTACTTCCAAATCTCTCTCTCCAGGTTCTTCCCGTCTGTCCTGCTTCTACTTCTTTTCGCACATCCTCTGTCATACTTTCGGTATGTGCCTTCATATAGTCGGCAAAATCTTCCGGCACACTGCTTTCAAACAACGCATCTGCCTCATCTGAATGCTCTCGTGCAGTTCCGAGTATACCAGTTTCATTTTCCACTTGGACTGTGACCACAATGTTTTCTTTGCTGTCTATATCCCGTATATGCGCCATCAGCGCTCCGAAAGCGCGGGCATCTGCGTCCCTGGTCGTTTTACTTAAATAAGATAAAGTCGTATACGGACGATTATCTCTAAATTTCAGTTTTGTCTGATTTTCTCCTTTTACAATTTGCGCCCTTGGGAAACGTTCCAGATCCTTTTTAACCCAGACCGGGGCATACCTGCACTCCGCATTCTTCCAGCTTCCAAACCACAGGATTCCAAGCTTTTTATTTCTTTTTCCCGCCTGACTGATTAAGCCATCCACAATGGAAAAGTCAAATTTTCCCTCCTCTGGCTCGATCATCTCCCAACTTATCGGAATCAGCAGGCAATTCATCCCCAGTGCTTCCGCCTGTTTCCAGACTTCTTCCATGTATTCTGCCGAGGATGCATTGGAGTTATGTACTTCTCCTGCCAGCATAATAAACGGCTTTTCCTGAACCATTAACAGTTTTTTATTGTTATAATCTTTTAAATAAGGAACCGACATAGTCTCTCCTCTTTCCTTTTTCTCTTTTCATTTATTCTTCCGGACATAAAAACCGGGGCAGACAATTGTTTCAAATATCTGCTCCGGTTTTCTTACCCCTTATTCCTGTTTTGATGCATACCAGGCTCTCGCCGCCTGAGTCACTTCCTCACCACCGGATGCATACCATCTTTCTACAAACTCATCAAATTTATCAATATCATATTCTCCTGTAATAATCTTAGACGCATATTCTACATACAAAGTTTTATTCAAAATATCCGCATACCCATCATATACGCTGGATGGCATACCATCACCCGCAACTACTTTTCCGTACTGCTGCGTGTCGTTCATTGCATTGATTGACTGATCCAGCGCCCATGCACGGTCTTCTGTTTTTGTATTTTCCAAAATCTGTACCTTAAAGTCCAAGTCAATCAGACCATCCCAGGGTTTCAATACAAGATTTTCCTGTGTAGAAGGGTCATCGGGCTTCTTTTGCCGTTTTCCATCCACAATCTCACTGTGCATTCCGTCTACGCCATAGTAAAAATCTTCCCAAAGCTCCTTGTTGCCATATGCATCCAATACCTTCATAATTGCGTCAATGGCAGCTTCATCGTCCGTATTTTTCACTACCCACTGGAAACCAATGCACTGCTTTTCTGTATAAAAGCCTTCATATCCCGGTGCACTTATCGCCGGAAGAGCTACCCATTCGGGTTCCGTTCCCGTACCTGTTTTCATGGATTCTGCAAAAGTAGCCGCACTCTCTGCCCAGTGGAAGCACACACCGACTTTGTCAGAATTAATCTTACCTTCCCATCCGGCTTTATCATTCAACAAAGTCTCCGGATCAATCAGCCCCTCCTGGTACAATTCGCTAATAAATTTCAATGCATCTTTCATATTTTTTAACATGCCGGAAGGCATGCCCTCCTTGCGTCGTTCCTGCCT
>JAUNGB010000082.1 GCA_030524715.1 Eubacteriales bacterium
GATTATGTTCAGGCAGTGGGCGATGCCTTTAAAAAAGCCCGATCCGAGCAGGGCCTCACACTGGAGTCTGTAGCTGAGAAAAGCAATGTTGATGTGCGTACAGTCATTAATATTGAACAGTACCGTGGAAATCCCAAGCTAGAAAAACTTTTTCCATTGGTACGCACTCTTCGGATAGATGCCAGGGAAATTTTCAACCCTGAAATGCAGCGGGAAAGCCCATCCATCCGCCAGCTCCGATTTCTGATTGAAGAATGTAGTGAACAGGAGGCTTCTACTCTGGTTCCTGTCATTGAGGCAGTTTTGACTGCATTACGTTCCAATCAGGCTGCCGAAATCAAATAGCAACTCTACATAAAAGGAGCCTGCAACCTTTCACATGACGTTATTAGGAAGCAGGCCCATTATTATGTTATTCTTTTTACTTGCTCAATACTATTCTAAGTCGTGCCACATCAATCCGAACTTTTTTTACATTTTGGACAATAAAGAGGAAAACTGACAAGAACTGTATCCTCATATACCTTTGTTCGTGTTTTGCCCCCACAGACGGGGCAATGTATCCATAAAGAATCCTTTTGATTACCAGTCACCTTAAATAAACCTCCATTTGTGGCGTAGCTCTGCGTTAAACGTCTGGCTTTTGCCTTATTTTTCTGCCAATATAAAACACCGAGTTATCAATGACTTATGAATGAGCTATGAATGGTATATACTTCGTAGCCGCCTTTGTCTTCTACAACATAGAAAATACCCACAATTTACATATCCACTGCGGGAGTGTTATTCTGAACCTCCTCCAGTTTTCCATATTTGATTTCCAGCACAATATCTGCCTGTTTTGTAACTTCATCGGAATAAGTAACTATAATACGGACACCCTAACGCAAAGTATCCCCCTCTATCCAGAGCATCATCCTGAACAGTGGGGGATTGAACCGAATAATTTCAAAATACTACAAATTTTTCTTGATTATTAAACAGTTAAGGAAAGTGTAAAACATTCCCTTTACTGCTTAATGATTATGGGGCGATACTGTACTATGAAATATTGCGTACTTTTCGCAGAAGATAACTAATTTCATACTTACGCATTTCTTTACGCAATTTCTACTCAAAATTCCCTGATAAGTTATGATAATTATGATACTTTTTATAACTACAAATTTTGAATTAAAATGCTGAAAAATCCAGCAAATATAAGATTATTGAAGTCTCCAAATCCAAACTTTGCTGACGTACTTACATTTTCATTTCAGGGCAGAAAAACCCCGGCAAACTCTGCATTGTAAAGAGGATTAGATACATAAAACTAATAACGAGATGTGTATCGCCTGATATAAATGAGCTTCGCCCGGTAATCTCCCTTCATTCTTTCTAAAAGAAGTCCCGCATTCATCAATGTGGCTCCCTGATACGTTCTGCCTTCTATTTCATAGAGTGCATCCTCCAGAAGTCCCTGCAGGCGAATCCGGCGGCTCCTCTGGTTCGCCTCGGCCATTACCTGGACGTAGGTAAGCAGGGCCTCCGCTCCGTCCTGGGACACCACCATATAGCAGTCGTATAAATGATTTTCCTGATACGACGCAATTCGATAATATGCTCCGTTTCTGACCAAATGATTATATTTTTTGTAGCTGCTGATCTGAGAGGGAATCTGCTTTCTTTCCTCCTCCGGAATTTTCGTAATATCAAGCTCATATCCGAAGGTTCCGGAAAGGGCTGCGATCCCCCTCGTTTCAAAAGGCACCGTCCGGCCGGTGATATGATTCGGACAATCCGAAACATGCGCGCCTATGGAGGATAACGGATATAAAAGCTGTGTCCCCTCCTGAACTGCCAGACGCTCTATGGCATCTGTGTCATCGGAGCACCAGATCTGAGGGCTGTAATAAAGCATGCCCGGATCAAATCTTCCGCCTCCGCTGGCGCAGTTTTCCAGTAAAAGACCGGGAAAGTCATGGGTCAGCCGTTCCTGCATCCCATAGACGGCCAGCATATATCTGTGCTGTATTTCTCCCTGCTGCTCCGGCGGAAGCACCGCATTTCCCACATCAGCCAATGGACGGTTCATATCCCATTTTACATATTCAATATTGGCGGATTCCAGAATAGCTTTCAGTCTTCCGTATATATACTCTGTCACCTCCGGACGGCTCAGATCCAACACATACTGTTCTCTGCATTGTCCCGGTTTTCGCCCCTTTATCCGCAGCGCCCAGTCAGGGTGCTTTCTATAAAGCTCAGAATCCTCTGAAATCATCTCCGGCTCCACCCAGATTCCCAGCTTCATGCCCAATTTATTCACTTCATCCGCCAGATATTTCAGTCCGCCCGGCAGCTTTTCCTCGTTTACATACCAGTCTCCCAGACTGCTGTTATCCGACTCACGGTGCCCGAACCAGCCGTCATCCATGACCAGCATCTCGATTCCTGCCCCGGAGGCCTCCCGTGCGATGGAAAGAAGCTTTTCCGTGTTAAAATCAAAGTAGGTTGCTTCCCAGTTGTTAATCAGCACCGGTCTTTCTTTGTCCCTCCAGTATCCGCGGATCAGATGCTTTCTGTATAAATCATGAAAATTCCGCGTCATTTTTCCCAGTCCCGCGTCAGAATACACCAGCACGGCCTCCGGCGCCTGAAAGGCTGCTCCCGGCGCCAGCTTCCAGCAGAAGCTGTCCGGATGGATTCCCATGACCATTCTGGTCCTGCCGAACTGATCCTCCATCACTTTTGCTAGAAAACTTCCGGAATAAACAAAATGAACCGCATATACCTCGCCCTCCGTCTGCGTGCAGCCCTCCGACAACAGCGCAATAAACGGATGATCCTGGTGGCCGGACATTCCCCTGACGGACTCTGCGGCAGCGCTTCCATACCCCAGCCTTCTCCTCTGCAGACGCCGTTCTCTCGCCCAGGAGCCAGGCAGGGTGAGCACCTCAAGGCCTTCCCGCTCCACATCAAGACTGGAGGAAAATACCTTCGTCAGGTACACATTACGATTTCCGCCGTTGACTATTTTCACGCTCTTTGCAATGGCGTCTGTATCCGTGAAAACCGTATAGGACAGCAGCGCCCTTATTCCCGTCACTTCATCCGCCAGAGTGATCTCCAGCGTTTCGCAGTTGTCCCCCCAGGTAGCCGGAAGCCCCGTCAATGGTTCCTTTCCGGCATAAATCCTATGGGAAACATAAGCAAGCTCCAGCCCCTGCTGTCCGTCTTCTGTTTTGATGTTAATGCAGCTCTCCCTCTGATCCCCTGTTCCCCCAAAGGGATATTCCATGGGAAAGCAATCGAAAAAGCCTGTTTTTTCCCGGGGAAGCACGGAAGGAGCTGCGGGATGATCCTCCGCCCGCATGAGATAACCCAGATTCATATCTGTAAGCTTCCTTCCGTAATAAACATGTCCCAGATATTTGTCATCCGCGATACCCATCGCATAGCTGGTATGCGGGGTGTCTATTTTAAATATGGAATACTCCTTATCATACTGAATCATACGCATTCTCCTGTCATATCCTTTTTTAAACGCTCCAGCCTTTCCTGTGCATCTTCCAGAGAAGCCCCCTTAACGCCAAAATAAAATTTGATCTTAGGCTCTGTTCCCGAAGGTCTCGCACAGCACCATGCATGATCCTCCAGCTCATAATACAGAACGTTTGAGGCGGGAAGCCCCGTCCCGGTTATCTCTCCGGTTACCATATCTTTTCTTATGTCCGTCTTATAGTCCCTCACCGCAAGCACCTTCAGTCCTCCCAGTTTTTTCGGCGGATTCTCTCTCTGCCGCTGCATTATGGCCTGAATTTTTTCCGCACCGTCTATACCCTTAAGCGTCAGGGTGGCAAGCCCTTCTTTATAATAACCGTATTTCTCATACATGTCCAGCATAGCATCCCAAAGGGTCTTTCCCTGGGCTTTATAGTACGCCGCCGCCTCGCAGAGCATCATTACGGCCACGCAGGCGTCCTTATCCCGGGCGTAGGTTCCGGCCAGACATCCATAGCTTTCCTCCAGACCGAATACGTAATTATGACTTCCCGTCTGTTCAAACAGCCTGATTTGTTCTCCGATATATTTGAAGCCTGTGAGGACCTCCACCAGCGCCACACCGTAATCCTCTGCAATCGCCCTGGCCATATCTGTCGTAACGATGGTCTCCACAATGGCGGGATTTTCCGGCATGGTATCTGTCTTCGTCCGCTCCCGCAGAATATATTCCGCAATCAGCATGCCGGACATGTTTCCGGTGAAGCTGATATATTCTCCGGTCCCGGCGTCCTTCACATAGACGCCCAGCCGGTCTGCATCCGGGTCCGTGGCCAGCACGATATCAGCGTCCTTCTCTCTTGCAAGAGCAAGGGCAAGGGTCCAGGCCTTCGCATCCTCAGGGTTCGGATATGCAACGGTGGGGAAATTGCCGTCCGGCAGCTCCTGTTCCTTAACAATATATACCTGTTCAAATCCCAATTCCTTTAAAACCCTTCTTACCGGAAGATTCCCTGTGCCATGCAGCGGAGTATACACGATCCTGATATCCTTTGCAGCCTCCTTTATGACCTCCGGATGGATGCTCTGTTTCTTCAGCTGCTCCAGATACAAATCGTCGATCTCTCTGCCAATCTGCCGGAACAGCCCTGCTTCTTTTACCGCCTCCGACCCCATTATTTTTACCTGTGAAAAATCAGTAATCTTCCCAACCTCTGCCAATATGTTTCTGTCATGGGGCGGGGTGATCTGCGCTCCGTCTTCCCAGTACACCTTGTATCCGTTATACTCTCTGGGATTATGGCTTGCCGTAATTACAATGCCTGAAATACAGCCAAGACAGCGCACTGCAAAGGAGAGCTCCGGAGTCGGTCTTAAGCTGTCAAACAGATAGGTGCGAATCCCGTTGGCGTTCAGGCACAAAGCCGCTTCCCTGGCAAACTCCCGGGACATGATTCTGGAGTCGTATGCGATGGCAACTCCTTTTTCTCCGCCGTTCTGCGCATTAATATAATTTGCCAGCCCCTGGGTGGCCTGACGCACCGTATAGATATTCATGCGGTTGGTTCCCGCGCCGATTACGCCCCTCAGGCCTCCCGTACCAAATGCAAGCCTGCGGTAGAAGCGGTCCTTTATTTCCGCCTCGTTTCCCTCCAGCGCTCTCAGCTCCGCCCTGGTACTCTCATCAAAATAAGGATCCTCACACCAGCTTTTGTATACATCTCTGTAATCCATCACAATCCTCCTGATTTTTGTTTAAAATTTATCATACTCACCGGAGATATATCGGGCCCAGGCCGCCAGTCCGGCTCCGTGCATAAAGCTTCCGGAAGCGATCAGCCGCTTCATTTCCTCTATGGATATTTCATGCAGCTCTATTACTTCCCCAGGCTCCCGGCTATGCCGGCTTAGATTTCCGCAAAATGCTAAAAATAAATAGATTTTTTCATCCGTAGAACCAAAGGAGGGATAAAACGCCCCCAAAGGAACAAGTCTCTTTGCAGCGCAGCCCGTCTCCTCCTTCAGTTCCCGGACGGCGGCCTGTTCGGCCGTCTCTCCGGCATCGATAAAGCCTCCGGGAAGCTCCCATTCCCAGGACTGCACCGGGTAACGATACTGCTTCTGAAGAATTACCCTCCCGTCTTTTATCGGCAGGATGCATACCCCCGGTTTTATTTCCAGATAATCATAGGGCTGCTCCTTTCCGTTCACCAGGACCTGATCCTGCACGATGACGAACCTTCCTGTCTTTACTTTTCTTCCGGATAATTTTTTAAAAGGATGTTCCATTTCTTTCTCTCCTGTTCACCAAGACTGGCTTTCATAGTAGATTTGCCGCGCCGATTACGCCGGCCCTGCGTCCAAGTGCAGCCACTTCTATCTCGGGGGCTTCCGTTCTTTTGCCGCCAAAGCAATCCCTCTCTACCATTGCCCGCAGCGGCCTTAAAAAGCTTTTTCCTGCCTCTGCCAGACTGCCCCCAAGGATAATAGCCTGGGGCCGGAAAATATTCGTCAGATTCGTCAGCCCAATACCCAGCTTTCTCAAATAATCCTCCGTTACAGCCTGTGCCTCCGGATTCCCCGATTCTGCCAGTGCAAAAAGCTCCTCAAGCTCCATCTCTTTTCCCAGCTTCTCCCTCGTTTCCCTGCGCACGGCGCTGCCGGAAACATAGGCTTCCAGACAGCCTTTTCTGCCGCAGGTACAGGTTCTTCCGTTTTCTGCAATTACCATATGTCCCAGCTCTCCGCTGCCTGTACGCCCTCCCCCGAAAATTTTACCGTCAAGGATGATGCCGCTGCCCACGCCTCTTCCCACTGTCAGCATCAACACATCCTGATAATTCTTTGCCGCCCCGGCAGCCGCCTCTCCAAGAGCCGCACAGTCCGCATTGTTCGCCACCTGGACGGGCACCGGGAGAAGTCCGGCCAATATTTCGGCTGCAGGCACCCGTTCCCAGCCGATGTTATTGGAATAAATGACGGCGCCCTCCTCCAGCTGCACCGTTCCCGCCACCCCTGCTCCGACTCCGATGCACTGATCGATTCCTATCTTTTTCTCCTCCAGCATATCAAGGATAGTCTCTGCGATTTCACAGAGCGTATCCTTTGGGGACTTTTCCATATCAAATAATATTTCCCGATAAGCCAAAAGCTCCTGATTCGCATCCACAAGCCCAATTTTCGTATGTCTTCCCCCGATATCGACTCCCACCCGGACAGGGGCCGCCTTATCCCTTATCGTTGTGATCAAAGCGTCGCAGCTTCCCTCCATACTATAGGCTCCGCTTCCGGCGGTTAAGAACAGGCTGTCGCCTTTTTTATACGGGATATCGTCGTCTCCGCAGGCAATCCTCCCTTCCCCGTCCAGTATGAGTATGCTTACGAAGGAATCCTCTTCCACCGTTCCTTCCACTTTCTTCATTTTTTTCCCGTCCAGGTTCAGCTTATCCACCGTAAAATAATCACAGTCCGCCACATGAGGATAGCATTTTCCGCTGTTGATGATCGGCACACGGTTGGTTACTGCCAATGCTTTTTCAATATGTAAATCCCTCTTTTTCCCGTCCCTTCCGACTCTTCCATAGTCATAGACCCGATACGTCACGTTAGAATTTTGCTGTATCTCCGCAATCATTATATCCTGTCCGATGGCATGAATGGTTCCCGATTCAATAAACAGCACGTCGCCCTTCTGCACCGGAACGGCATTGAGCACCTCCAAAAGGGTGTCCTCCCGAATCCGCTTTTCAAATTCTTCTCTGGAGATCTCCCTTTTAAACCCATAATAAAGGAAAGCGCCTTCCTTGGCATCCATCACATACCACATTTCAGTCTTTCCATACTGCCCTTCGTTTTTCAGCGCATAGCGGTTATCGGGATGAACCTGCACAGACAGATTTTGCTTTGCATCAATAAATTTAATCAGAATGGGAAAATCCCGGAAACGCCGGCAGTGTGTTCCCAGTGCGTCCCGCCCCTCCTTTTCAATATACTCTTCCAGAGTTTTCCCCGCATAAGAGCCGTTCACAATTACAGACGGTCCGTCCGGATGGCAGGATAATTCCCATGCCTCCGCCAGAATCTCCCCGTCATATTCGATTCCGTATTCCTCTGCAAGACGGCGTCCGCCCCAGATATAGTCCTTACAGCTTGGCTTTAATTTTAATATGCTCATCGCTTTCCTGTCATCCTTTCCCATTTTCTGCAATCACTTTCCGGTACCAATATGCAGAATCCTTCCAGATCCTCTCCTGTGTTTCATAATCGACATAGATCAAACCAAACCTCTCCGAATATCCGCGGTTCCATTCAAAATTATCCATGAGCGACCACATAAAATAACCCCTGATATCCACTCCGTCTGCAATCGCTCTTTTTATCTGACTTAAGTACCTGGCAGTAAAATCAATTCTGGCAGGATCGTGTACCTTTCCGTCCATCGAAATCACATCGCGGCAGGAAATTCCATTCTCTGTGATATAAATAGGCTTATGGTAGCGCTCCTGTAAGAACCTCGGTCCCCAATAAATACATTCCGGCGCAATGGGCCAGTTGTTTGCCGTCCGGGGAAAACCATCCCGCCGTTTTACTTCCATGGGCGTTCCGTCCGGTCCCATACATATGCAATTTCCATTGTATATGTTCTGCCCGTAAATATCGATGGGCTCCGAGATCAGCTTCATGTCTTCCTCTGTAATATGAGGCAGATATTTCTCATATTTCCGAATACCTTCTTCCGGATACGTTCCCAAAAGCACCGGATCTGACCACCAGGAAACATTCCACGTCCAGTTATGTTCATCCGGAATAGAAAAGAAGGATCTTCTTGCCGCCTCAATATCCTCCGCTTTTTCTGTGGCCGGATAATTCATAGCTCCCGTGGGCGCATATCCCACCTGCACAGGCTGTTTTGCATTTTGCCGCAGCATCTGTACGGCACAGCCATGGGCACGAAGCACATTATGTGCCATCAAAAACGTATCTCTCACCGGCGCTTTCAGACCAGGCGCATGTTCACCGGTTAAATATCCCAGGCCAATAAAACACTGCGGCTCATTCAAGGTGAAATAGTGCGTGACACGATCACTGAACCGGTCTGATATTATACCTGCATATTCTCCGAACCACCTGGCAATATCTGCGTTCATCCATCCGCCTTTCTTATACAGCTCGTAGGGCAATTCCCAGTGATACAGCGTAATATACGGTTCGATACCGGCCTCCAAAAGCCCGTCAATTAAATCCTCATAAAACGCAAGCCCTCTCTCATTCACCTTTCCTGTTCCTTCCGGCAGTACGAGGCTCCAATCAATAGAAAAACGATACGCCCTGAGCCCCAGTTCCTTCATAATGGCAATATCCTCCCGGAATCTGTGATAATGATCACAGGCAATATCACCCGTATGTCCTCCGAACACACGCCCGGATTCTTTTGTGTATATATCCCAGATATGCATGCCTTTTTCGTCTTTTCCCGCTGTGCCTTCAATCTGATATGAACTGGTGGCGGCGCCCCAGACAAAATCCTTTGGAAATCCCATAACTATCCTCCCTGCTATGCAATAATTAATGACAGTAAATAAAACGGAGTCCCTACCTGCGGCGTTTCAGGAACCAAAAGCTCCACAGTATGCCGCATTCTTTTTCCATGATGGAGCACCGGCTGAAGACAGATCCATTCTCCCCAGTCCTCCTCATTATTTCCATCCAGCAGTATGGCGTGTTTTCTATCCCCATCCACAATCACCTCTGCACTGACTGCCGGTCTCTTTATGGTTTTTCTGTACTGAACGGCAATGCAGGAGGCCTCCACCTCAAACAGGATTCCATCGCCTGGCTGCTTTCCCATCCAGCCCTGTTTAAAATGATCCAGATATCCGGTCTTTTCCCTGTCATCTGCACAGAATCCGGACAATACCGGATTGATATCCCGGCATGTCAGACGTTTTGCATTTTCGTAAGCATTTGCCGTCATTGGAAGGGGAAGTTTTGTCTCCTTTTCCTGACTGCTTTCCCTTATGCCAGGCTCCATCGCCTTTACCTGTTCCAGAAACGAAATAATCTCTCCGGCCACCAGCTCGTGCCCTTTATCGCTGGGATGAAGGCCGTCGGATGTTAATTCTTCCCGCGTATATGCACCGGCTTTCATTCTTTGATATACCGTATCCTTTATACTCACATAAGGAACCTTATACCACGCCCCTACCTCATTGTGATACTCCTGTGCATTTGCACCGGTATCGTAAAATACATTATTCAGCAGTAAAACAGCCGGTCTGGATTCCCAGGAGAGCAGCTTCCGCAAAGTTCCTTCATATGTCTCCTGAAAAAAAGAATCTGCATCGTCATTTACGCTGAAATCTACCACCACAAAATCCGGCCGGTATACCAATACATCTGTAATGACTCTGGATACGCCATAATGGGATGTGGTCCCGCCGATGCCTGCATTCACATAGTGAATTACAGCATCCGGAAAGCTTCTCCTCCACCACTCAAACACCCGGTAAGCGTATGTGTGGTTATGGTCCGAAGCAAGACTTCCCTGGGTAATGGAACCTCCCAGAAATGCAACGGTCACCTCTTCTCCCCGGCCTGCCCGTTCCATACACAATTTCAATCTCGTCAGATCCGCCTGATACATATTCCACACTCCTTACTGTTTATCAATGAACCCTTTTTTCCTGCTTTGCACCCTTTTTACTCCCAGCCTTCTATAGAAAGCTGTTCAATATACGCCGACAGCTCTTCCGCCATTTCTTCTGCCTCACTGATCCGAAGATGCCCCGGAGTCCCTGTTCCGTTTCTTTTAAATATATAATGGGTAACCTTCCCATCATCCAGCTCTGTACACACCTGATCAATCGCTCTGTCCCATGACGCATCGTGGCTTAACAGCGTCGTACAGCAGATGATATATGCCTTTGGGTACTGCTTTCTGATTTTCTGAATAAATTCTTTATACCGTTTTCTCCAAAAAATAGCTTTTTCGCAATCATAATCCCTCTTCATATAATCATCTGGATGGCTGTCGTTTTGGCCAAGCGCAATAACCACTGCCTGAGGAATATAATTTGTAAAATCCCATGACACCGCTTTCCCAAACGCCGGATGATAGTGAAGCTTATCCCAGATGCGTTCCATTCCGATATAATCCGGTTCCTGAAACCATCCTGTACCGTCCAAAAGTGCGATCCCGCCCTGGGCAATATCATGGATCTGTGCATTCAGCTTTCTGGCGGTCATCCAGGCAAAGGAATACCAGCTATTAGAAAATTCCCCTTTGTGGCTGGGATCCTCTTTTCCTGTATATTGTACTGCCTCCGATACTTCTCCCGCTGAAACGGAATCCCCATATACCTCCAGCTTTCTTTCCGGCAATTCCTTCAGCGGCAGCACTCTGCCATGATCGGCCAGCTCAAAGCCGCAAAATGTCACTTCGTGACAGGCATCCTGACGCTTAAACAACAATATCTCATGGGTATCGTTCTGTGCAGCCCCCTCTGCTCCCAGCTGATCGGACAGATCCAAAACAACTGCTCCTTCCTCCGGCAGCTTTGCGCAGCCCTGCTTTCCGTCAAGAAAATAACCTATATAATTGTCCCAATAAGCTCTTTTATTTTTCAAAAAAATTTTCAACCGGTTCCCGGTGAATTTCATGCAAACCGAAGTACCGGGAAATATAAAAACCGGAGCCGTCGGATCTTTAAAATCAATTCTTCCCATATAACGCAGCCCGCTGTTGTTCGGATAAATAATCATACATTTTCCTCCGTCTCTCCGTTTATATAATTCAAAAAAGCCTGACATAGTGAGGGATGCTGTCCGTTTTGGGGAAACACCAGAAAGAGCTGTTCTCCTGTTTCATTTATCAGATAATCATCTATTCTTGTTTTTTCTATCAATACTGCAGTATGTACCCCCTGGTCTTCATACAATTCCAGATCTCCCGTTTCAAACTCATCCAAATCCCGGTACGCACCGCCCAGCTCTTTTATATATTCATAAAAGCTCTCCTGTAAAATCACTGCATCCAGTTCTTCATTTCTCCACTTGAAGAAAAATTTTTCATAAGAGCTTTCGTTAACTCCCTCAAGCTTCGTTTCTCCATAGGATATATTATAATCAGAGTCTACCACGATTTTTTTCTCATCTATTCCCGCCGACGCGGCAAAGCTCTGCCTGATTTCATTGTCACGCTGATCGTCTATTTTCTGGTTTACCAAAATACAGGTAAAGTCGGCGTGTTCAGCTCCTGTCAGCACTGCGATACTGTGTATTATTAAAAATACGACCAGACCGATACCCGCCAGTAATCCCAGAATATGATACCAATAATATGTAATAATATAGGATATCTTGTCCCCTTTGGACATTCCCGCGGTTTTCGTTTGAATTTCTTTCACATAATTTTTCATATTCTTTTCCTTTACGGAAGAAGGCAGGCGGGTTTCCGCCCGCGCCTTCGCAAATGCCCCGCCTCTTAACCCTTCCTATACGCCCTACAGTCCGGAATTCAACGGGCAATCCTCATCATTCCCGTTTCAGAAGTTCAAGATTGCGATCAATCATCCGGCACCTCTGTTTTACACAATCCGAAGAGCGTCCGGGATCCTCCGGCGTGCAAAAGAGGTAATCCTCCAGCTTATCAACCGTTGTTGTCGCCACATGCATTCTTGTGTCGCTGGATGCATAATAAATATAGACATCTCCGTTGTCGTCCGCAATGGCGCCGTTGGTAAACACCACGTTGGATACATCTCCCACCCGTTCGCATCCCAGAGGCGCCAGAAATACGCCGGAGGGCTTTGCGATCACCTTCGCCGGATCATCCAATGATGTTCCAAAGGCATAGAGCACATAGCGAAGACCCGCCGCTGTATTCCGCACGCCATGAGCAATGTGAATCCAGCACTTTTTTCCCCGGATGGGCACCGCACCGGCTCCGTTTTTGGATTCCGTAAGAGTATGGTAAATTCGTTCGCTGATAATCTTCTCTTCCTCAATTACCGCATGCTCTATATCGTCACACAGGCCGAAGCCGATCCCTCCGCCGCTTCCGGTCTCAATAAATCCATCCATGGGCCGCGTATAAAACGCATACTTTCCATCCACAAATTCCGGATGCAGAACGACATTCCGCTGCTGAGGAGACCGGAGCGTCTTTAAATTATCCAATCGCTCCCAGGTCCTCAGATCCTTTGTGCGGACGATTCCCGCCGCTGCCACTGCAGCCGACAGGTCAGGATCGGAGGTATCCTTGCTCTCGGAGCAGAATACCCCGTAAATCCAGCCGTCCTCATGCTTTGTCAGCCGCATATCATAAACATTTGTCTCCTCCGGGCAGGTATCCGGAAGCGCCGCCGGATAATCCCAAAAATGAAATCCGTCGATTCCATTTTCACTTTCCGCCACCGCAAAAAATGATTTCCGGTCATTCCCTTCCACCCGTACCACCAGATAATACTTATCCTCCAGCTTGACGGCTCCGGAATTCATTACCGCATTGACGCCCAGCCGCTCCATAAAATAAGGATTCGTCTCCTGGTCAAGGTCATATCTCCAATGTACGGGAACAAATTCCCTTGTCAAAACCGGGTACTCATATCTGTCATAAATACCATTGTAAAATTCCGTTTTCCTGTTCTTTCTGGCAACCAGCCTGTCAACCTTTGCCTGTTCCACATAATACCGTTTATGCAGCATTTTTCCTCCTCCTGCTTCTTCCGGTCCGCGATAGTGCCCCGGCATTCTCTTCACTGCTGTTTCTGCCCGGGGTGAAAGCAGCGGCTATTTTTCCTTCATCCGCCGGATAACCTCCATACACATGCGCCCGTTGTGATAAGGACATTTCCAGGGCTCCACGATCGGCTTTTTAATTGGCCGGCGGCACTCGTCCACACACCAGAACCATTCCGAGCCTTCCCTTGGGTCTACCATATAGTCCCGGATATATGCCCAGATATCCCCGGCAGCTTCCATATATTTCGTTTCTGAGGGATTCTTTTCATGACCGTTCAGAAAGCCCACCACGGCCTCCGCCTGTACCCACCATATCCTTGTGGTATCATTTACTCCGTTCTCCGCCTCGTTCAGCAGTGAGTGATCCCGGTAGGCGCGGTTATAAATATTCTCCGTGATTGCCGCCGTAACCGGCGCCATACGGTCCGCATATTCCGGATCTTCCAGCACCTCCAGACCCCGGTCCACCAGCCACGCCGTCTCGATATCGTGACCGTAGGAATACAGATCGATCAGGCTGTTCCAGGTCCGGTCAAAAAACACCTCCTGTCTGCCCAGAGCGGGATTATATATTTTTTCCGCAAAAATATCCAGCATGGCCCGAAGATATTTTCCCGTCTGCTCATCCTTCGTCACACGGTAGAGCTCCGTATACGCTTCAAATACGTGAAGCAGCGTATTCATGGTCTTCTCCGCCAGCACGCCGTTCTCTGACAGCTTTTCATTTGACTCCGGCCTGAAATCTCTGGTAAAAGCTTCCAGGTAGCCGTATTCATCGGTACATTTCTCCTGAATGAGACGCTGCAGGCGAAAAGCCAGCTCCAGTGCTTCCTTCCTGGCGGCGGCGGCGTAATAGGAGGACAGCGCATAAATTGCGAACGCCTGATTGTACGTATGCTTCGTTTCATCCTTCGGCCGTCCGTCACAGGTCACTGACCAGTACACGCCTCCGTATTCCCGGTCAACACAGTGATCCCGCAGAAAACGATACGCATGCTCCGCAGATTCCAAAAGCGTCCTCTGAAAATCCCCTCTGTCCTCCCCGTTATTTTCCCCGCGGTACAAAAGACAGGCGTTAGAAAAGAACCACAGGATCCTGCTGTTGAGAATACAGCCCTTTTCATATTCCCTGCTGATCTCCAGGTCATAATTCATATAACCGTAGAAGCCTCCGTTCTCCTCATCCCGAAGACGCTCCCAAAAGGGAATTAATTTCCGCCGCAGATGCTCTTCGATCTCTTTTACAAATTCCACCGCTCACACCTTACCTTCTGCCAAGCTCCGTATCCGCTTCCCGGACAACACTGTTTTCCTTAATATATGCCACGATTTCCTCTACTGTGGTAAATGCCAGCCCTACGTATGTATCCGCCGCGCCGTAGTAGATTGCAATCCTCCCGCTTTCGGAATCATGGATCGTCGCGCAGGGGAAGGTCACATTCGGTACAAAGCCCCGTTCTTCATACCACTCCTCCGGGGTCAGGAGAAAATTCTGGCAGCGGTACTTCACAATTGACGGCCGGTCTATGTCCAAAATTGCTCCGCCGATGCTGTAAACGTAGCCGTTGCACGTCCCCGTTACACCGTGATAGAACAGGAGCCAGCCCTCCGTCGTTTCAATAGGCGCGGCGCCTCCGCCAATCTTCAGCGCCTCCCACCATTCGCTGCTCTTTCCCATGACGTGACGGTGCTTGCCCCAATAGACCAGATCAGGGCTTTCTGAAGCAAAAATATCTCCAAAAGGCGTGTGCCCGCTGTCGCTGGGCCTGGAAAGCATTACAAAATTTCCGTTTATTTTTCTGGGGAACAGAACTGCATTCCGGTTAAAGGGGAGAAAAGGATTCTCCACTCTGACGAACCTCTTAAAATCCGTTGTTTTGGCCATACCGATGGCCGCCCCGTAAAAATCTTGACACCAGATGATGTAATACGTATCCTCCACCTTCACGAGTCGGGGATCATACGCATAGACAGGCATAAAGGGCTCCCCGTTTTCGTCTGTAAACGCGATCCTTTCGCTGTCAAAACTCCAGGAAATACCGTCCGCACTCCTCCCCAGATAAATGTATGGGATGCCGTTGGTCTGTTCACCGCGGAATACGCCGATAAATTCCCCCTCATATGGAACCACCGCACTGTTAAAAATCCTTGCCACTTCCTTAACCGGATTTCGCCCGATCACCGGATTCCCACTGTAGCGCCACATCGGGGCGCCGTGAACCTCCTCCGGTCTTTCCTGCCATGGCATGTTCGGCACCGCAGGCCCTATTATTTTCACATTACTCATACGTTATCTCCTTCTAAGCTCTGTTTTCACCATCGGGTTCGCCGCAAAATGCATGATACAAAATTCCGCCGGAAGCATCCTGCGGCTCCCCCGAACTAATCAATATTTTTAACCCTTCACAGCCCCTGCTGCCATGCCTCCGTATACCTGCTTCTGGAAAATCAGAAACAGAATAAAGATCGGGATAATGGTAATGAGCACGCCTGCACAAATATAATTGTACTGGTTGCCGTAGGGCCCTGTAAATTTATAAAGCGCCGTAGAAATCGTCTTTAATTCATCCTTCTGAAGATACAGGTTTGCCATATAATACTCGTTATAGACCCCCACTCCCTTCAATACCAGGGAGGTCACGATCGCCGGTTTCAGCAGCGGAAACAGGATCTTGAAGAACACGCCGAAGTAGGTGCTCCCATCCACGATCGCCGATTCATCCAGAGATACGGGCAAATTTTCAAAGAACTGCAGGAAAATATAAATAGAAATAATATCCGTTCCCATCAGTACGATCATATAACCGTACAAATGATTGATCAGGCCCAGGGAATACATGATCTGATATACCGTGACCTGTGTCGCGATACCCGGAATCAGGGCCGCAAACATGAACAGATTCTGAATCAATCCGTTCCCTTTGAACTTAAAACGGTTCAGCACATAAGCCAGCATGGCCCCGATAAATACCGACGCCGTCAGGACCACCACCAGCACCAGCGCCGTATTTAAAAAGCCCCTCATCATATTCGCCACCCGGAACGCCTCCGTAAAGTTTTCAAAATTCAGAAAGCTCTCCGGCAGATCCAGAACCGATGTGTTATTGTATTCCTCCGTTGTCTTAAAGGCTGTCAGAACGCAGACGCAGACAGGAATAAGCGCAACCAGAGCAGCCATGATCAGCATGGCATATTTAAAAACAGAAAATATTGCAGATAATGTCTTTTGCTTCCTCATTATAACCGCCCCGCTTTCATCGCTCGTTTTGCAGACCTCTCTGCCCGTTTTCTCTTTCTTACCGCAGCCTTGGATTCATCGGAGGTCCCGTCGTCAAACGCATATTTAAAGAACAGCTTCTGCGCCACCGTGCAGACGACAATGATCGCCAGCAGTACGATGGCCATAGCGCAGGCCAGTCCCACCTTCTGGTTCTCATGGGCAATGCGGTTCATAATAACAAAATATGTTCCGGTGCCCATGGTACCGTTCGTAATAACGTAGGGCGGCTCAAATGCACTTAAGGAACCGCTGATGGAAAGGATCAAATTCAGTACGACAATCGACTTAATGCTGGGCAAAATAATGTAGCGGAACTGGTGCCACTTATTTGCGCCGTCCAGGGAGGCTGCCTCATAGAGATCCGCATCCACGGACATCATAGCGCCTAAAAACAGAATCATATTCTGCCCCGTATATCTCCATACTGAGGTGGCTGCCAGTGAGATATTATTGATTTTCTTGTCCTGCAGCCACATGGGAATATCCTCTATATTCATGCCAAACAGCTGGAGAATAGAATCAAGCACAAAGCCTCTTGCATAGAAAAACTTGAAAATAAATCCTACTGCAATACCGCAGATTAAATAAGGAAAGAACATTGCTCCCTTAAAGAAGGAGCTTCCCTTCACCTTGAACACCATTAAGGATGCGAAAAACAATGCCAAAGCGAGCTGAACTACTGCACCGCCCATATAATAAACACTGACGATCAGCGATTTAAAGCAATCATCCCGCTTAAATACATCAATATAATTTTTTAAGCCGACAAAGGTCTTGGGCCCGATATATTTCATATTATAAAAGCTGAACTGCACCATTTTCATAAAGGGCAGATACGTGAATACGAACAACAGCAGCAGCGGTACAAACATGAATGTAACTATTACCAGCCACTTCTGTCCTTCTCTTCCCTTCAGCCGGGCCATAAATGATTTTTTTTGTCTCGGAGCCGATATTTGCTTCTCCATAACTTCCTCCTTTTCCCAAGGCCGTTTGGATCCCCCGTTACAGGCCTGTTTCCGGCGCGCCTGATATCCTGCGCCTGACAGGCAGACGGCCGTCTGCCTCAGGCGGCCGTCCTGTTTTACTAAGCTTATTCGTAGATTTCCACACCCAGCGTCTCCTGTGCGTCTGACCATTTCTGATTCCAGTTATCCATCAGCTCATCCAGAGTGGCGGAGCCGTACAGCGCACCCTCCAGGATCTCACAATCCGGATAGTCGTCATTGTTGATTCCCACTTCCGCCTCGTTATTGACTTCATTAAACAGTGTCTCTTCCCCCGGAAGCGCAGGATTGTCCGCCAGAAGCTCCACGCCCTCAAAATCGGCCAGCGCATCCGGAAGCTCTCCGCTCTTCAGCGCCGGAATGCTTCCCTCATCTGTGTAAATTGAGGATTCCTCGATGAGCCACTTCAGGTATACCATAGCGGCGATCTGATTGTCTGTCTCCGCCTGATTGTTGATGCCAAAGGAATAGTTGCCGCCTGCGCCGGCATATCTCTTTCCGTCCACCGTGATCGGGAACGGCATATAACCCACATCATCCGGGGTGTCTCCGGCGTCCTTGCACTGCTGTACTGCCCAGGAGCCCAGTACCATGGTGGCGATCTCTCCGCTGTTCATCTTATTTTTGGAGGATTCCCAGTCGCTGCTGGCCGGGTCTTCCTCTACAAGCCCTCTGGCCACCGCCTCATACATGGTGTAATAAACCGCATAAGGGCCCGTCATGTCGTCGCGCTTTGCAAAGGGATCCTTTGTATGTATGATGGTATTGTTCATAAAATCCGCATCTCCCGTGGCTGCCACGCCGATATAAGCGTCCCACGCTCCCATGGGCCATCCTGCGGAAAAGTTCGTATAGAGCGGAATCGCATCTGTATTGTCCTTGATCGTCTGCAGATCCTCCAGGAACTCATCCGGAGTGGCCGGCAGCTCCGTAATGCCTGCCTCTTCCCAGATTCGTTTATTATAAACGACTCCGCTGGCGGTTCCGCCGTTGGCGATACCGTACACCTGTCCGTCATACGTCTTGTCCTGGACAAAGTTGTACACCGGATCAAGGGTATCATAATCTCCCAGTGAGATAAAATACGTGGACAGCTCATTTCTGTTTACCCCCGTGGGAATAAAGCAAAGATCTCCCCAGTCTCCGGTGGTGAGCCGCAGCGTCAGGGATTCTTCATAATCCGTGATCCCTTCGTACTCCACCGTGATATTGGGGTACAGCTCCATGAACTGCTCTGCGTAACCCTTATACACCGTGTCCACGATATCTGTTCTGTTTGTCAGAATCTTAATTGACGCGGTCACATCCTGATAATCCTCGCCGACTGTAATCTGATCGATCGTCGGCACTTCCCCGTCGGCCAATGCATTGACAGAAAATACTGACATCATCATTCCTGCTGCAAGACCCATACTCATTACCTTTTTTGCCTTCATGCTCTCTCCTCCATTTTTATTAATTTTTTCAGCACATTTAAGCTAATTTAATTATATTATTTTTAACTTAAAATTCAAGTATTTTTTACTTAAATAATTAATTATAGTACATGTATAAAAAATTTAAGTTGGAATTTTAGTGATTATGCACAAACCAAGTGCCGCGCTGCAAGAAACAGGATATTTGACCCTTGCGGCAGGGCTGCGCTTAATCGCTGCACGAAGTGCTTTTTTATGATAAAGGAAAGTGAGAATTTTCCTTTATCATAGCACAAAAGGCTATAACCGGAAAAATCTCTCCCCTCCAGGATTTCTGATTTCTCTGTTATAGCCCTTCTTTATAGCTGTCTATCGCGGCCCTTCCTTATAGCTGTTTATTGCGGTTCTTCCGCATAACTGTCTGTTTCAGGCGTTTCCGCCTGCTTATTGAATGCTGCCGTGCTGCCGGACGCTCTGCTTCTCCACAATATGCCCGGAAACAATATCCAGCCCATGTCCGCGGTCACTATTCCTTATCTGCTTCAGTACCTTATCCAGCGCCACCTTTACCATCGCCCTTGTGTTTACCTCATACGAAGTGATCTTCTTATCGGGAAAACCGGGATAAAGATAATTATCAAAGCCCACCACCGAAATATCCTCCGGTACCTTTATTCCTCTCTCCTCCAGCTGCATGATCAGCGTTCCCGCCGCCAGATCGCAGTTGCAGACAAAGGCCTCCGGAAGCCTTTCGGGAAGCAGGATGGTCATCTGTCCAATCTGGTCTCTGTCCTCAATCAGCCATTCCGGCCTGAGCTCAACGCCGTGCTCAAGCAACGCTTTATAAAAACCGCAGTATCGGTCCATAATGCTGCTGGTCGCGTGGATCGAGCCTACATAAGCCATATTTCGGAAGCCCTTCTCAAACAGATATTCCGTCATCAGATACATTCCATAGAAGTTGTCCGTAATCACCGCATCATTCGCCAGCTCCTTGTCATAAAAGTCCAAAAACACCACCGGAATATCGATCCGCTCCTTCATAGAACGAATATATTCCCTGCTGATCTCACCCAGAACGATGAGCCCCTCCGCTTTATGCTCCTCTACAATTCTCGGCATGATCGAATGATCTTCGCTGCTGTGCTTCAGGATCTCCACCAGTACGGCACAGTTCTTATCTGTGGCGATCAGCGCCATTTCCTGATACATTTTCCAATAAAAGGTAGTATATTCCGCCAGATACTTTTCGGAGATAATGACACCAATATTTTTAAGCCCCTTCCCCTTGGCCTTTAATGAAGCCGCCGGTCTTTGAAGATACCCCATTTCGTCCGCGGCCTGCAGAATCCTGCTCCGGACCTCATCGCTGACCCCCTTCTGGCCCGAAAGGGCGTTGTGCACCGTTACTGTGCTGACGCCCACATGCTTGGCAATATCTGCCATTCTCACTTTACCCATGATCTTCTCCAATTAACTTAATTTTTTAAGTCGATTATAAGCTAATATACTCTCTTTGTCAATTATTCCCATGAGTGCCTGATTCCGGCCTTAAAATAGATAATCCTATCGACATTTCAATACGCTCATCCTCTTTCTCATCCTCAGACATACACATCCATACACTAAGTGGATCCTGAATCCCCTTTTTCATGAAGTCAATAAAATAACCTAATTCAAGCACAATACATCCCTTTTCTTCTCCCCTCGGCACTTGCCGGAATTCTTTTGGATCGAATTCATTTAAATCCTTTTTCGTAATAGCATAAGTTGGATAGGAATTGTCTTCCAGCATAAAATATTCACATAATGCTGTGATTCCTGCCTTTTTTTCAGCCTGACGTCCTCTTCCAGTTCATATTTTGTTATCACAGGATTTCTGAGGACAGGGGCAATCTTTTCCCACAGTGCTTTGGGTTCATCTGCTACTGTAACTTTCCTGTATTTTCTGGTTGTGTCAAGAATATCTATATCCAAATCCAAATATTCCATTTCATCAAAGCATCTGCTAATAGACATTTTCGTGACGCCCATTCTTTCTGCAATTTTTGTGACGTTCATATTCTCCCAACGTTCATATAATGCGCAAAGCAGAAGTTTCTGTGTTAAAAATGATATCACATGGACCGGCGCAAGCTCCCGGTCTTCCTTATCAATTAAAAGCATACCAAGGAACGGAAGGAACATCTGTTTTCCTTCTATAATAAAAGGAATTCCTTCATTCATCATTATTTCTTTGGAATAATGGCTAATTTTTTCGACACGCTTTCAAAACAATAAAACTGAAGCTCCACCCAAGCACTGTCCACGGATGGGATCATCCCGCGGCAACTTCCTTATAATCACTGCATGAATCCAGGTGAAAAATTTTAATATTTGATAGGCATCACACATATACTACTGATATATTGTCAGCTTTAAAAACACTTTATTATAATTTTTGTCTTGTATATAGAACAATATTGTTATATAATTGTTTCATAGTATGGAGGTAATGTTATGAATAGAGATAACTTAAAGCAAATTTTGATTGATCAGAAAGATATTTATCTGAATAATCCTTTGATATCAAGACATTATCCATTGGAAGAAAATGTTAATTACTGCTTTGTCGGCATCAGACGAACAGGTAAATCTTATATGATGTACCAGCAGATTAAATATTTGGAAGAAAATGGCGTGTCCTTATCTCAGATTATATATGTGAACTTCGAAGATGAGCGTCTTCTTGAAATGACTGCAGATGATTTGAATACTGTCCTGGAAATAGGTTTGGAAATAGCTGGTACAGACAGTAAACCGTATCTGTTTCTTGACGAAATCCAGAATATTGATGGCTGGGAAAAATTTGTACGTCGAATTGCAGATATGAAATATAGAATCAATATTACTGGAAGCAACAGCAAAATGCTCAGTAGCGAAATCGCCTCCACTCTTGGCGGAAGATTCGTAATCATGAATATTTACCCATACTCTTTCTCCGAATATCTGATTGCCAATGGCAAAGATAAGGATTACCTGAGTGTGCTTAGCACAAAAGATAAAGCTGATGTTCTGGCACGGTACAATGAATATGTAACATATGGCGCTTTCCCTGAATTAGTTGAGATTAGGAACAAGAGAGCTTTCTTAAGCAGCATCTATCAGACTATATATCTTGGAGACATCATTACAAGAAACAAGATCACAAATGATTTTGCCGTTAAACTGATTCTAAAGAAAATAGCAGAGTCCATTACAAAGCCTTTATCATTCAGTAGATTGACCAATATTTTAAAAAATGCCGGAACTTCCTTAGGTAAGCAGACAGTCATTAATTATGTCGGTTACATGACAGATTCCTATCTGCTCTTCACTCTTCAAAACTATGCGGCAAAGCTTGTTGAAAAAGAGACCTCCCCCAAATACTATTTCATGGATACCGGTCTTCTTGGACTTATGTTACTAGACTGTAAATCTGCTCAGC
>JAUNGB010000083.1 GCA_030524715.1 Eubacteriales bacterium
TGAGGTATTCTCTTTAGTCAACTCCCTTTACACTTTAAATTATACAGGAAGCTATTTATATTATGATGGCGCCGGGCCTGATTTATTTGCTGATCAATAACTATATTCCCATTCTGGGCCTGGTGATCGCATTTAAAAAGCTGGATTTCAGAGTGGGGATTTTGGACAGCCCATGGGTAGGATTGTCAAATTTTACATACCTGTTTAAAACTCCGGATGCATTTATCATTACCAGAAATACGTTGCTGTATAATGTGGTATTTATTATTCTGAACACCTGCTTAAGCATGACCTTTGCCATCTTTATCAGCGACATGAAAAATCGCATATGCAAAAAGATTTATCAGTCAGCCGTCCTGCTTCCTTATCTGATGTCCATTGTTATTATCAGTTATATTGTGTATGCTCTTTTAAGTCCGGATAAGGGAATGATCAACAACAGCATTTTAAAGCCCTTGGGAAAGAACGCCATATCCTGGTATATGGAGCCGAAATATTGGCCGTTTATTCTTACGATTGTGAATGCATGGAAGGGCGTGGGATATAATTGCCTTGTATTTATTGCAGGCCTGGGAGGAATTTCGCAGGGATATTATGAAGCCGCACAGCTCGACGGCGCAACGAAATGGCAGCAGATCAGGTATATAACCTTGCCCTGCATGAAAACAACGGTAATTACAATGGTTTTATTGAATGTGGGACGGATTTTCTATTCCGATTTCGGGCTGTTTTATCAGATACCAATGAATTCCGGCGCTTTATTTGATGTGACAAATACCATTGATACCTATGTTTACCGGAGTCTTCTTCAGTTCGGCAATGTAGGGATGGCTTCCGCGGCAGGCTTTTACCAGTCGATCATAGGCTTTGTCCTGATCTTATTCTGCAATTTCATTGTAAGAAAAATCGACAGGGACAGCGCATTATTCTGAAAGGAGGACAGGAGCATATGCGGTCAAAAAACCATATAAGATCAAAGGATATGAGAAGATTTAATTTCATATCCCATACGGTTATGATATTTGTGACGATTATGGCGGTACTGCCCTTTATTCTGGTGTTCATGTCTTCCATTACAGAAGAAAATACGCTGGTGCTGAACGGATATTCCTTTTTTCCGGATAAAATAAGCTTTTATGCATATGAATATATCATAATGAACGGAAAGAAGATCTTCCGTGCTTACGGTGTGACTGTCTTTGTCACAGTGGTGGGTACAAGTATCAATGTACTGATCTCGTCATTGCTGGCCTACCCATTGTCTCTGAGAGATCTGCCGGGAAAAAAAATACTTACATTTTATGTTGTTTTTACATTGCTTTTTAACGGCGGCCTGGTACCCACTTATTTAATGTATACATCCATATTTAATGTTAAAAATACGATATGGGCATTAATCGTGCCGAATCTTTTGATGCACACAATGAATGTATTGCTGATGCGTACATATTACAGTACGAGTATTCCTTCGGAGCTGTATGAGGCTGCGGAGATCGATGGAGCCGGCCAGTTTAAGATTTTCAGTACGATCATCGTTCCCCTGGGAAAACCGATTGCCGTGACTATGGCTTTGTTTTCCGGATTAAGTTACTGGAATGACTGGACAAACGGACTTTATTATCTTACAGGCTATGAAGGTGAGAAGCTTTATACGATACAAAACTTTCTGAACAAAGTGGTTACAGATATCCAGTATCTCAATTCCAGCCAGGTAGGCTCCAATTCGGAAATGCTTGCGAAGCTGCCTACGGTTTCCGTACGGATGGCGATCGCTTTTGTAGCTATGGTACCGGTTTTGCTCCTGTTTCCTTTTGTGCAGAAATACTTTTCCAAAGGTATTGCGATGGGAGCTGTCAAGGGATAAAATAATAAAAACAGAAATTAAAAAAGAAAGTAAAGGACAGAAATTAAAAGTAGAGCTAAAGTAATTTTCAAACAAACTCTAAGAGACATAATCAGGAAACACTAATTAAAAGGCAGACAGGGGAGGACATGATGGAAGAAGAACGCAGAGAACATAATTCCATTTCCAGACGGCTCAGACAATTGATCGCCGCCATTGTCCCTCTGTCTGTTATTTATATTTGTGTGAGTATATTCGGCACTTACTATTTCCGGATGAAAATAGTGGACTATACAGAGACTTTTGTGGATTACTACATGGAGAAGATTGAAACGACGGTTTCCAATATTAATCGCCGCATGGGAATGCTGATCTTGGGGGAGGGCGAAACAGAAATTGAAGCAAATTCCTATATAAGTGAAATCCAGACAACGGAGAATATTGCTTTCCGTAATTATTTTATCAGCCGGCTTCGGGATGTTTTGCAGATGTATTCTATGGAGTATGGAAACGAATACCATTTCTTTGCGTTTTTTCCGGCGGATTCCTATTATATCTATTCCAATGCGGATGAGTATCCGGATAAAGGCGGGAGCGATAAATATCATAATGATATTACAGACAAATTATCTAAAGGAGAGCTGATTCCAAATTCAGGAAGTCCGTACTGGCAGTTTGTGGAAGGGGAGGAAGGCTGCAATTATATTATAAAATTCTATAGTATCAAAGAGATTTATGTGGGCTGTTGGATCCGTCCGGACGACCTTATTGCACCGTTGGAGAATGCGGTTAAGGACGGGAAAAATTCGGCGCTTCTTTTCGATGGGGACAATAAGCAGATTGCAGGAAAAAAAGAAGACATAGCAGGGGGAGCTGTGATAGAAAGAAAATTCGTGAACCTGCCTTTTCATGTCAGAATGGTGATTCATGATTACGGTTTGTTCCAGACAACCATAGGAATACAACTGGTTCTTTTAGGCATTGCTTTTTCCATGCTGTTTGTTACCTTAAGCAGCACTTACAGTTTATATAACAGGGTGATGAAACCTATCAGAAAGTTTTCGGATAATCTGGAAAGGCTGAGTAAGGGCATAACGGGAATGGAGGATATTTCCGTAAGCGAATTAACGGAGCTGGAACAGGCAAACACAGAATTCCGCCAGTTATTAAAGCGGATCAACAGTCTGCAGGATGAGGTATATGAAAGCGAGATCAAAAAGCAATTAGTTTATATGGAATATTTGAAGCTGCAGATAGAGCCTCATTTCTATTTGAACTGCCTGAACTTTATTTACAATATGATAGACCTGGGAAAAACAGAACAGGCAAGCCGTATGGCTGTTATGACGTCAGAATATATGCGGTATCTGTTTCATAAAGGACAGGAGCCTGTGACGGTTTCAGAGGAGCTGAAGCATATCGGCCATTATCTGGAAATCCAGAAGCTCCGGTTTGAGCACGCTTTTGATTATTATATAGAGTGCGAAGAAGAAGTGAAAGCTGAGAAAATCCCCCCTTTGATCATTCAGACCTTTGTAGAAAACTGTATGAAATATGCGGTCGATCTGAATTCCAGACTTTCTATTACGGTAACTGTTTTTTCAGAGGAAACGGAAGGCGCTCCTTATCTTAATATATGTGTAATAGACAGCGGCCCGGGGTTTTCCGGGGAAATACTGGAGCAGCTTTCTGACAGAAAAAAATATATGGAACAGGAAAATAACCATATCGGGATAGCCAATACCCTGAAGAGATTATACTATACCTATGGCGAAAGAGCAGAGATTGCATTTTATAATGCTCCTGTAAAAGGAGCGGTAGTGGATATGCACATTCCCTGTAAAAGGGAGCCGGAGGCATTGCGGCAGGAGGAATTTTAATGAAGCTGTTAATCGTGGATGATGATCTTCATGTAATTCAGGGGATTCAAAGAAATATAAATTGGGAAAGGGCGGGAATTACGCAGACCTTCTGCGCCCTTGGAGTTCTGGCTGCAAAAAAGATACTTCTGCAGGAGCAGGTGGATATTATGATCAGTGATATTGAAATGCCCAGAGAAACCGGGTTTGATCTTTTGGAATGGCTCCGGCAGGCGGAAATCGAATTGCAGGTCATCTTTCTTACAAGCTATGCGAATTTTGAATATGCCCAGAGAGCCATACAATTTAATATTCAGGAGTATATCTTAAAGCCGGTAAATTATATACAGCTTGAAGAGGCTATTATTCGGGCAGTTGCAGGCTCTGCAAGCAAAAAGCAAAGCAGGATGTGGAAGGAAAATAATGAATACTGGGAACAGAACCGGCAGAATATTATTGAACATTTCTGGCGGGGAGTATTGTCCGGGGATATTGTATCCCAGGAGCAGACGCTCACGGATAAAATAGAAGCCTGCGGGCTGCAGTATATGAAGGAAACGGTTTTTTTACCCGTTGTGATACAGAAGGTACATGATGCCAAAGGGGGCAAGGAAGTGTCGGCGCTTGCTGCAGAAACAGGAAGCCAGTGGTTTTCTGCCAGAAATTCTTTGATACAGGGAATAGAAAGCGTAGTGAAGGTACGTAAGAATACATGTATCATGCTGCTGAAAACAAAAATGCATGTGGTTCCTGAATCGGTGAGGAAGGAGGTTCACGAATTTGTTAGGCTTTTGGTTGAAGAGTCAAAGGAGAACGGAACAGATATTATCTGCGGAGTGGGAATGTGGAGTACCGTGGAACTTGTATATGAGGATGTTAAATGTATATACAATATGCTTTATGAATCCCCGCGCTCTGAGCAGGCGCTGTATCTCAGGGAATACGAGCCGGTAAATATGATGTACGAAGTACCGGATCTGAAAAACTGGTGGGAAATGATGCGGGCCGGAGAACTGGAAAAGCTGAAAGCGGCAGTCAGAAAATATCTCGGTATTGTGGACGGACAAAAGAAGCTCAGCTCTCGAAATCTTCAGCAGCTTGGGCTGGATATTACCCAGATGGTTTATTCTTACCTGGGAGAGATGAATATTTATGCCCATATGCTTTTTGATAATGAGGAAAATAACAGTATCTATGGACGTGCTGCTCTTTCTTCTGCAAATATGATGCAATATCTGGAATACCTCCTGAAAAAGACAATGGAATATAAGGATATGGTCGAGCAGCCTCAAAGCATTGTGGGGATCATTAAAGAATATATGGACAACCATTATCAGGAGAATATTTCACGGGAGGATTTAAGCCGCCTTGTATACTTAAATCCCGATTATCTGTCAAGGCTGTTTAAAAAAGAAACAGGGATGTCTCTCAGCGGTTATCTGATCCAGAAAAGGATTCAGTTGGCGAAGGAACTTCTGGTTTCTTCAAAAATGCCGGTCAGTGTTGTGTCCGCCCAGGTTGGATATGATAATTTCGCGTACTTCACAAAAATATTCAAAGAGAGAACAGGGATGGCGCCTAATGAATATCGAAAAAGATACCAGAAGGGGAAATAGAAGTATGAGAAGCAGAAGAATGAGAAATAGAATAAAAATATGAGCAGCAGTACGAGAAACAGGAGTATAAGAAGCAGAAGAATAAGAAATAGAATAGAAATATGAGAAACAGCAGTATGAGAAACAACGGTATGGGAATGAGAGTATGAGAAACAGTAGTATGGAACTGGAATTTTATGCGTATGAAACCTATTGTATGATCAGGATCGAGGGGCGGCCGGATGGGAGGGAAATACTGCGGGAATGCAGGGATATTGCGCTTAAGGTGGAGGCAGCCCTTAATATGTACGACCCTCTGTCAGAATTGTCCGCGATGAACCGCACATATCAGCCAGGGAAGCCCTATCATGTTTCAGGGCTACTTTTTGATTTTATAAAAATCTGTATCGAAATGGCAGAAATATGTAAAGGGGCATTTGACCCCACGGTGGGAGGGCTGGTAAAGGAATGGAAAATCGGTTCAGGAAGAGATGAGGTATTGGATCAGGAAGATATCCGTAAACTTCTTGAAAAAACAGGATACAGCCATGTAAAGCCGATCAATAAAGAGGAAGGGATTCTTATAGACATTCCGGGAATTATATTTGATCCGGGGGCTGCGGGAAAGGGGTATGCTCTCGACCTTACGGCAGAATACCTTAAAAAGAAAAAGGTCAAAAAGGGCTGCCTTGATTTCGGCGGAAATCTGTATGTACTGGAAGCGCTGACAAGGCATGCGGCGACCTGTGCTTATGAGGATGTAACAAAGCGGAATGAGAATGTCCGATTTACAGAGGAAAACCAAGAAGAGGACTGCTGGAGGATTGGTATCCGACATCCGGATGACCCTGCAAGGATCATGGCCTGTGTGAGCGCGAAAAATCAGGCGGTTTCTACGTCCTCCTGGTATGAGCACTATTTTGTAAAGGATGGAAAAACCTATTGTCATTTGTTAAATCCTTCTACAGGAATGCCGGCGGATTCCGGGCTTCTGAGCGTGACGATTTTGGCTTCACTGGGGATTTATGCGGATATTTTGTCAACGGCCTTTTATGTTCTGGGAGAAGAAAAGGGGAGGGATGTTCTGGAGATTATGAAAAAAGAAGGAACTATATTAAGCGGTGTGATTATGAGATCTGATGGGGAAATTGTGATTATATAAGACAGGGGATTCTTTTATAGGAGTGTCATAGAAGGATGAGGCAGCAACGAGGTCATATAAGAGGGCGTAAGCCCTCTCATATGATTTACGAGAATAATCCTGCCGCCCAATTTCAAGGCGCTTTATTTCCGATCTACAATCAGTTCCACGATCATATTTGCCTCATGGCCTGCGCAGATGGCGACGCGGGGAGCCATCAGGCCTTTGGCATATGCAGGCTCTGTACTTTCATCTCCACAGAGATAGAAGTTCTTCATGACCCGGCGGGTACGGATTTCGTTACTGCCGCCGTAGCCTGCCATACCGGAGGCCGCGACTAATGGTTTATCCGGAAAATGCTCCAGAATACCGTTTACCAGCATTGCTTTGCATTCGGGCACGTCGAATGCCTCGCAGACGATTTCATCATCTCTGAAAAGCTCCGTCAGATTTTCCTCCGTGACCCTGACGCAGTCTGTCCGGATGTCCAGATATGGATTGATCTGCTGCAATTCCTCCTTCAGGGCATCGGTTTTGTACATTCCAAGGTGGCGGATAAAATACTGCTGGCGGTTTAGATTGGAGATATCTACGCGGTCGAAATCCACCAGATGCAGATGCCCTACGCCGATTCGCGCAAGTGCAAATGCTACATTGGAGCCTAAACCTCCAAGTCCGGCAACGGCAACTCTGGCGTTGTTCAGTTTGTTCTGTATTTCAGGGGAGTGGCGCTGGCACAACGCCTCCTGAAGTTCTTCCTGTGATAAATAAGGTTCCATAAATCAGCCTCCTCAAAGTTTCATCATTTCCGACATAATGCACACACCGGAGGCTCCGCAATTTTCTACCTCCTGTATCTGTGCAGGGTTCAGCTTGATACCGCCGATTCCATAAACGGGAAGGGATACTCCCCGGCATATTTCCCGGAGAAAATCAAGACCTCTTGGGGCAAGACCCTTCTTGCAGTCGGTTATATAAATATGCCCTGCGGTGACATAAGAAGCCCCTGCATTTTGGGCTGCGGCCGCATCCGTCAGGGAGTGGGTGGAAGCTCCGATCAGGGAAAAGTCCTGCAGCATGGCAGTTCCCTGATATTCCAGAAGCTTCTGCAAAGGCAGGTGGATCTTGTCCGCGTGAAGCGCACGGGCGGCTTCAGGAAAATTGTGTAGAATACAGTCCACCTGATAAGCTTCGCAGACAGTAAGAACCTCCCTTGCCAGCTCATAGTATTCCTGCTCAGTTAAATCCTTCTCCCGGAGGATAATGGCTCTGGGATGCATGGAACAGATGCGTTCTATCTGTTCCATGAATGGTCGGGTGCATAAATGCCGGTTGGTGACAGCGATAATGCGGCTGAAATTTGTCTGGTTTTGAAGCGTAATAGTTGTCATGGCAGCCTCACTTTGGTTTTCCATTATACTCTGGTTTTTCATTATATTTGTATACCTTGCCGGTGTCTTCTGTTTGCCTTATGGATAAAGGCGTAAAGCCCTTTCTTTAAGACATGGGGAGTGTCAAACATAGATATAATCGTTCATAACCGGCTGCAGATTTAACTTAAGCAGGTCATTGTATACTTCATCCACGCTGCGTCCGTCGGAAATTTCAAATTGCTCGTCGCCTTTGTCCTCCAGATCATCCACGTGGCTTCCGATTCCGGTGCTGACTCCCGCGGAAATTTTTGTAGCGGCAATATTGACGACATTATTCCGGACTCTGGCGCATTCTCTGGTGGAGATAGTGATGCTGGCAAAGGGCATGAACAGGCGGTATGCTGTCACTACCTGAAGCAATTGCGTTTCATGTACGTCCATGGGGTTAATCTTATCATTATTGATAATAGGACGGAGTCTCGGGCAGGAAAAAGCGATTTCCGCATGGGGATATTTCCGCTGTAAAAGATAAGCGTGGATACCTGTTGCAAAGGCATCTTTGCGGAAATCATCCAGTCCCAGCAGCGCTGCAAAGCCCACCCCTCTCATGCCGCCCTTTAAGGCGCGTTCCTGAGCGTTCAGACGGTAAGGAAAGATCCTTTTATGCCCCGCCAGGTGCAGGGTTTCGTATTTGTCGGAGTTATAAGTTTCCTGAAAGACCGTGACATAATCGGCGCCGCACTGATGTAAGTAAGCATATTCATCAGAGTTCATGGGGTAAACCTCAAGGCCGATGACCTTAAAGTATTTTCTTGCGATCTTACATGCTTCTCCAATATATTTTACGTCGGATTTCTTTCTGCTTTCCCCGGTAAGGATCAGGATTTCCTGAAGGCCTGTAGCTGCGATCGCGGCCATTTCTTTTTCGATTTCTTCTGCATTCAGCTTTGCCCGGTTGATTTTGTTGTGGCAGTTGAAGCCGCAGTAAATACAGTAATTTTCGCAGTAATTGGCAATGTAAAGGGGCGTAAACATATAGATGGAATTGCCAAAATGCTTCCGCGTTTCTGCCTGCGCGCACTGTGCCATTTCTTCAATAAGCGGCAGGGCGGCAGGAGATAAAAGCGCGGCAAAATCCTCCGGCGTGCGGCTGTCATGGGCGAGGGCGCGCCGTACGTCGGCTTCTGTATACTGGTTGTAGTCGTAAGCATTCATGGCAGTAATAACACGGTCCATGACATCGGAATTCAGAACCTCCATACCGGGAAGATAGGTCATGTGGTCGATGCGGTTTTTCTTCTGATGCTCCTTAATTTCATCATTTAAAATACTTTCGTTAATGTGATTTTCTGTACTCATAGCTGCCTCCTAATCCTGCAGGAAACCGGTTAATGGGGAAGATGCGCTGGCGCCTTTTTCCATGACCCGTCCCATGCCGGACAGATAGGCGGTACGTCCTGCTTCGATGGCTTTTTTAAATGCGCCTGCCATGGCAGGCACATCCCCTGCGGTTGCGATGGCGGTATTTGCCATGACTGCTGCGGCGCCCATTTCCATGGCTTCGCATGCCTGGGAAGGCTTGCCGATTCCGGCATCTACGATGATCGGAAGGTCGATTTCATCGATAAGGATTTGGATAAATTCCTTTGTACAGATGCCTTTATTGGAACCGATGGGAGAACCCAGGGGCATGATACATGCGGCTCCGGCGTTTGCCATGTCTCTGGCAGCGTTAAGATCCGGATACATGTAGGGCATGACGATAAAGCCCTCTTTTGCGAGAATCTCAGTGGCGCGGGCAGTTTCGTAGTTGTCGGGAAGCAGATATTTGGAATCCCGGATGACCTCGATTTTTACAAAATCGCTGCCGCAGACTTCCCTGGAAAGACGGGCAATACGGACTGCCTCATCTGCGTTTCTGGCGCCGGAGGTGTTGGGCAGAAGGGTGACGCCCTTTGGGATATAGTCCAGAATGTTGGCAACGCCGCCTTCATTGGCGCGGCGCAGCGCAAGGGTAATAATCTGGGCTCCGGCGTGCTCAACGGCAGCCTGAATCAGCTCCAGGGAATATTTTCCGGAGCCGAGAATGAAACGGGAATCAAATTCATGTCCGCCAAGGACGAGTTTGTCATTGTTTGTACGCATTGTTTATCTCCTTAAATTTTTTCTTTTTAGCATGTAGTAAAGCTGTTGACTGAAGGATGAAAAGCTCAGCCGCCTCCCACAAAACTTACGACCTCCAAAACATCTCCGCTGTGGAGCAGGACGTCGGCATAGGTTGCTTTTGGGATGATCTCGCCGTTTAATTCTACTGCAATACGGCTGACCTTATAATTTTCCTGTTCCAGAAACTCTGCAAGGGTAAGCTCCCGCGGCAGTTCTCTTTCTTTTCCGTTTACGGTGATCATGGTTCCTCCCTTCCGTGAGAGAAAAAAGAGTTCACAAAGTAATACACCCGTGGTGGTGCACCCCTTCATGAACTCCGGTTCACTCTCAACTAAATTCATTGTGAAATTGTCTGTGTATAAAATTGCCTTTTTGAAAGTCGGTTGATCCGCAAGCGTCTGTATTCGCAGTCGGGGACTTTCATAGCAAATAAAAAACGGGAAATGCCAGATACATTTCCCGTAAATCTTACATATACGTTCCTACGTTGGCATTATCCAAATCAGGTTATACGGGTCGAAGTTCACAACTTCCTCTCAGCCTATTTATAAGCTCCCCTGTTTAAGTATTCCAATTATTCAATTTAACTCGTTGTGCCGATTGAGCGTTGATACAAAAACTTTTAATTCGTGATTCAGTATAAAGAAAAACAGCCGGTTTGTCAAGGATTATTTTTATGGAATTAATTTCGTGTTTTTTGTTTTGGAGGAAGGTTGGGATTTGGATTATGAAGCGATTTTATACAGCAGAATCTGTAACAATAACGCATCATTGTGAGGTGGTGTTGAAGAAAGCGGCAAAACCTTTACAGTTTAAAATGAAAATGTTAAGATGAAACAATAGAGGGGAGGGAGGATATGAAGAGATTAAAGAATATGAAAATGTCAGGAAAAATGAGCCTGGTATATTTTGTGTTTGCCGGGATATTTCTGATAATCCTGATGGCAGCCTTGCAGGTAAGCTTCAATATTTATGACAGTAAGCTTTATGAAAAGTCTCTGCAGGAACTGGATTTTTTTGCGCAGGGTGTGAACGAGAGCCTGCAGGAGATGGATGATCTCAGTTCTAATATTGCGCTTGAAAAAGATATCCAGCAGCTTCTGGCTGAGATGGAAGAGGTTCCATATTTGTCAGCAAGATATTCCTATATGTTAAATAATCTGAGACGTCTGATACAGGATGAATTATATTTTCATCCGGAGGTGAAAAATATTATTTATACGGATCGGAAGGATGTTTCGCTGAAGGTAGGAACGGATACCGGCAATATACCGGAAGATATCCAGGAAAAATTGCTGGAATACTTTACAGAAGAAAAAGGCGGATATGCGGCAATGGATCCTTCAGAGGAATATCCGTATCTCCTTTCCGGAAGAGATATCCGGGAGGTCAGAAATGCGACGCTGGATTATATGGGAAGCCTGATTCTTACCAGCGATATTTCCGAAATAATAGAAGAAGAAAAAAGCAATCTGACAGCGGCACAGTCCAGATTATATGTATATTCGGATGGTGATCTTATCTACAGTTGTGATGAAGAGCAGCCGATGCTGCCGGAATTTACGGACACTACGGGATATGAGGTAATCCGTTATGAAGGACAGAAATATTTTATGTGTTATTTAGTATCCCGTCCCACAGGCTGGATCTATGTAAATTTCTTTCCGTATACAGAAATTTACGGTTACACAATGAGTGTGAGATACTGGATGATCGGCGGATTTTTTGTTTTGTTTCTGGTTATCCTGGCTGCGCTGCGCCGTATGAGTGTTGTTCTGACAAGACCGCTGGGAATGTTGACGGAGTCCATGAAGATTGTGGAAGAAGGAGACTTTAAAGGCGCAAAAGACATGCTGGACGGCGAAACAGGGGAGGATGAGGTTGGACAGCTTACACAGGAATTTAATATCATGCTGGATAAGATAGATACGTTAATTTACGAAAATTATGAGAAGCAGCTTATATTAAAAGATACAAATTATAAAATGCTGCAGGCGCAGATCAATCCGCATTTTTTATACAATACGCTGAACACTATTCATTGGATGGTCAGAGGAAAGCAGAATGAAGATGCGGGAAAAATGATCATGCAGCTTGCAAAGATTTTGCGTGCGGCATTTGCAAAAGATCCTTATACAACGGTTGCTGAGGAACTGGATAATGTAAGAGGGTATATTATGATCCAACAGTATCGCTATCGGAGCCGGGCGGATTTTGTGGTAGAAGAAGAAGGAAACCTGAAAGACTACAAGATTCCAAGAATGATCCTCCAGCCTCTTGTGGAGAATGCCATTCTTTATGGAGTGGATAATACACTTCAAAAATGTCAGGTAAAAGTCAGCGCAAGAGAGGAAACGGAATGGATCATGCTGGAAGTGCAGGATACCGGACAGGGCATGACAGAAGAAGAACTGCGGATGCTGCGGGATGGGACGATTGTGCCCAAAGGCCACGGAATCGGAGTACAGAATATTCGGGAACGGCTGAACATTGCATTTGGTGATAAGAGTTCCTTTGAAATTGACAGCAGTCCGGGAGAAGGAACAAAAGTGCATATTATAATGCCTAAAATCAGAGCGGAGGGGACAGATGTATAAGCTATTGATCGTGGATGATGAGGATATTGAGCGTGAAGGTATGGCGATTTTGATCAACTGGCAGGAGTATCAGACAGAGGTGGTTGGTACGGCATGGAATGGATTTGACGGTCTGGAAAAGATAGAGAAGCTGAAGCCGGATATTGTCATAACAGACGTTAAAATGCCGGTTATGAATGGAATCGATCTGATTCGCCGTGCAAAAAAGGATTTTCCTGATATTGTCTTTGTGGTGCTGTCCGGATATGGAGAATATGAATTTACCAGTCAGGCTATGGAAGAGGGCGTGCGGCATTATCTTTTAAAGCCATGCGACGAAGATAAAATTGTGAAGGTACTTCAGAAGGCACAGCGGGAAGTGGATGAAAAAAGAGCGCAGAAAAGATCCATGCGTTCTCTTCTGCCGCGTGCAAGGGAACAGATTTTTCGTAATCTTCTGTTAAAAAGAGGGGAAGAAGAGTATGAGTATCAGCGCTTTTTCCAGGAAATCGGCGGCAGAGAAAGCAAAGTATATCTTCTGGCGATTCGTGGAAAGCAGTCTTTTGATCATCTGGAGCAGTTTGTTTTGGAAAATGTACTGGGGGAATTGCTTGGAGAAGAGAAAATCCTGCTTGTCACGGTAGTAAGGGAAGACTGTGTTTTTTTAATGAAGGATATAGAATTAGCTGTCCTGGAAAAAGCCGTAGAGAGGACGAGAGAGGAATTTTCCAAATTTAAAAAGCAGCCGGTAAACTGTGCTGTCAGCGAAAGGAGTGCGGCGGAAAACATATCGGAGCTTTACGAACAGATACAGGGGCTTTTCCGTATGGGAACCTCAGAAAAAGTGACAGGTCTCCTTTCGCGGGAGAGATTTGTTCAGCCCAAGGAAAAAACAGAGGCGCTTCTGAATCTTTACCGAATAAAAAACGCAAAAGATTATGCGGATATTCTGCAGGAAATATACCTTGGATTTTTGAAAATGGATCTTCGTGGGGAAACGATGGAACAGAAAAAGGCTACTGTGGGCTGGATGCTGAAGATTCTGTACGGTGAAAAGGAACTGCCAGTCACGGAAGGAGGCATGACGGAACAGGAGATGCAGTGGAAGCTGATAGAAGCGGCGGCAGATAAGGCGGCGGAATACCAAAATCTTTCCATGAACAGCACAAAAGAAGAACAGCGTGTGAAAAGTATTCTCCTTGCTGCCTGCAGATATATTCAGAAGCCGGAAATGAGCCTGCAGTTTCTGGCAAAGGATGTGCTCTTTATTAATGAAGATTATGCGGGACGTGTGTTTGCAAGAAACAGAAAGATGAGATTTTCTGCATTTCTGTTAAAACAAAGGATTTTTCTGGCAAAAGAGCTGATTGCCTGGGACCCGGATATACGGATATCCTTTCTGGCAGAGCAGCTTGGATATTCCTTTGACGGGCAGTATTTTTCAAAGGTTTTTCGCAAAGAAACAGGTATGTCGCCAACAGAGTACCGGGAAAATATAAAACGGAATCTGTAAAACGGGAAAATATAAAGCAGAGCTGGTAAATCAGAAAAGTCGGAAATTTACAAGTAGATTTCCGGCTTGTTCCATGTTCAGAAAAGGCCGGATGAAGTAAGATAGTCTTATCAAAAACGTAAGGCAAACGAAAGGAGAAAGAAATAATGATGAAAGGAAAGATGAAAAAAATTACGGCAGCGGCAATGTCGGCAGCAATGGCAATGTCCATGATCGCAGTACCGGTATCGGCGGAGGAAGAAAAGAAAACTATTAAGATCACATGGTGGGGCGGTCAGTCAAGACATGATTATACGCAGCAGCTTCTGGATCTTTATATGGAATCTCATCCGGATATCGTATTTGAGGCTGCGCCCTCCGGTTGGGACGGATATTTTGAAAAATTGTCTACACAGACCGCTTCCGGTTCTATGCCGGACATTGTTCAGATGGATTATCTTTATATTACCACTTATGCAAAGAATGGTTCTCTGGCGGATCTGCAGCCCTATATGGATGATGGCACTATCGACGTATCCAATATTGATGAGAAGCTTCTGTCAACAGGCAGCTACGATGGAGTAATGGTAGGAGCAGTTTTGTCAAGCGGCTTTAATGCTTTCGGTTATAACCCGGATGTGCTTGAAGAGGCAGGGGTGGAAGAGCCGACAAATGACTGGACCTGGAGTGATTTTATTGAAATGGCAACAAAGGTAAAAGAGGCTACGGGCAAATGGGGCGTCAGCGCAGACCCGGTTCTGGATACCAATGATTTTCATTATTGGGTAAGACAGCACGGAGAAAAGCTGTTCAGTGATGATAATAAATCACTTGGTTATGAGGACGACGCGATCCTTGCAGACTTTCTTCAGATGTGGAAGGATCTGATGGACGCTAAGGTTGCGCCGAATCCGGACGAATATGCGCAGATTTCTACACTGGGTCAGGAAGCAAGCCCGATCGTAACAGGCGACGGCGCATTCATTTCAGAACGCAACAACTATGCAGCGAAACTCAGCAGTGTAAACGATCATCTGAAAGTAGTGCTTCCTCCGCTTGCGGACGATTCTGATACTAAGGGACTTTGGATGAAGCCTGGCATGTTTTTCTCTATATCAGAAAAATCCGAAGTAAAAGATGAATGTGCGGAATTTATTAACTGGTTTATTAATTCGGAAGAAGCGAATGAAATTATCATGGCGGAACGCGGCGTGCCGGCATCTTCAGCAGTGCGTGATTATATGATAGAAAATTGTGAACTCAATACACAGCAGAAGGAGATGTTCGAGCTGATGACAGCGGCAGAGGATTACTGCGGAGAGACCCCGGCTCCTGACCCGGTCGGCATTGCAGAGGTAAACGAGGCTCTGAAGAATATAGCTAACAGCGTATTTTATGGACAGGCATCTCCGGAAGAGGGCGCGGCAATGTTCAGGGAAGAAGCGAATGCGATTCTGGAAAGAAATAACTAAAAAATAACATAACTAAAAAATAACTAAAACGGGGAACCTGAAACGCGGGAGGGGCGGCAAAAGCGCATCCCCTCCCTTTTTACGGCAAAAATATGTATATCAGACATGAAATGACCCCGCCTCTACAGGCGGTGAGTACTAAAAAGGAGAGAGTGATCGTGAGAAAAAAAAGAGCAAAAACGGTATATAAACGGCATGACAATATCGTCGGTTATACACTGATCGCACCGTGGCTGTTTGGCTTTGTGCTGATGTGGCTGATACCGTCTGTCATATCTATTTATTATTCATTTACAGATTTTAATCTGCTGAATACACCGTCATTTATCGGCGTCAGCAATTACGTCCGGGCATTCACGCAGGATGCTAAGTTTTTAAAGGCATTGGGCGTTACCTTTACCTATGTATTGATCCTGGTACCGCTCCGCCTGTCCTTTGCCCTGTTTGTGGCGATGCTTTTGAATAAAAAGCATAAATTTCTGGGCTTGTACCGAACGCTTTATTATGTGCCTTCTATTATCGGCGGAAGCATTGCGGTATCCGTTGTGTGGAAGCAGATTTTCGGAAACAACGGTGTGGTAATGTCCCTTCTGTCTGTTTTTGGCATTGAGCAGAAGCTGTCCTTAATCGGAAATCCGAAAACGGCGCTGGGCGTTATTATCCTGATGGGCGTCTGGCAGTTTGGGTCTTCGATGCTGATCTTTCTTTCAGCGCTGAAGCAGATACCGTATTCTCTGTATGAATCGGCTATGGTAGATGGTGCAAAGCCTCGACAGACTTTCATTAAAATTACGCTGCCGATGCTGACGCCAACCATCTTTTTCAACCTGATCCTGCAGATCATCAACGGTTTCCGTGTGTTTACAGAAAGCTATGTTGTTACGGACGGAGGACCCCTTGACAGCACTTTATCGTACATACTTTATCTGTACCGCCGTGCGTTTACCTATTTTGATATGGGTTATAGCTGTGCATTGGCATGGATTCTTGTGGCGATCATCGCTGTGTTTACGGTAATCTTATTTAAGACGCAAAATGGCTGGGTACATTATGAAGCGGAGGACTAAAAGATGAAGAGAAAGCAAAGAATTCATTCTGTAATTTTTCATACGGGAACCTGTATACTGGGATTTTTGATGATTTATCCGTTACTTTGGCTTCTGGCCAGCTCTTTTAAGAGTAATGATACGATGTTTCACAATACATTTTCATTAATTCCTGAAAAATGGGATATTGTTACAAACTATGCAAGCGGTTTTGCAGGAGTTGGAGGGCAGCCATTTACTACTTTTTTGTTTAACACAGTTTTTGTAACGGTGATCGGTACGGCCGGGTGTGTATTTACGTCGCTTCTGGCTGCATATGCATTTACAAGAATTAAATTCCGGGGTTCTAATTTCTGGTTTGGCTGTGTGATGATGACTATGATGATTCCGGCACAGGTGATGGTTGTGCCGCAGTATATTATTCTGAAAAAGCTGAATCTGGTTGATACCAGGATTGCGCTGATTCTGCCATGGTTTTTCGGAGGTGCATTTTTTATTTTCTTGATGACACAGTTTTTCAGAGGAATACCAAGAGAACTGGATGAAGCGGCGGAAATCGACGGCTGCGGGAAATTCGGCATTCTCTTTCGTGTGCTGGTGCCGGTGGTAAAGCCTGCTATCGTGACCGCGTCTATTTTTGCTTTTTACTGGATATGGCAGGACTTCTTCCAACCGCTTATTTTCATGAGCAGTCCGGAAAAATATACAATATCGCTGGCACTCAATATGTATCTCGACCCTAATTCTTATAATAACTATGGCGGACTGTTTGCTATGTCTGTGATATCGCTTTTGCCGGTTATCCTTTTCTTTATTATTTTCCAGAAATATCTGGTAGACGGAATTGCAATGGACGGAATCAAGGGGTGATGAAAAAATGAAAGATCATAAGCTGCATGTAATACATATCTGTTTTCCAGAGGGAAAACATAAGGTGCTGACTATGAGCTATGATGACGGAAGGACCTATGACCGTCGGCTTGTGGGTATCTTTAACAAAAACGGCATAAAAGGAACCTTTCATCTTAATTCAGGTATTCAGGACGAAGGACGTGTTCCGGCACAGGAGTGGGCAGATCTGTATAAGGGGCATGAAATTTCATGCCATACGGCGCTGCATCCTACCATTGCAAGGTGTCCGATCGACCAGGTTGCCCTGCAGGTGCTGGAAGACCGTCGGAGACTGGAAGAAATGGCAGGCTATCCGGTACGGGGAATATCTTATCCCAACGGTTCCTGGACAAGGCAGATCGCGCAGCTTTTGCCGACGCTTGGAATAGAGTACGCAAGAGTGACGGGGAATACGGATGATTTTTCAATGCCGCAGGACTATCTTGTGTGGAAGGCAACCTGCCATCATGGCCATAACCTGATAGAGAATGGGAAAAGATTTCTTGGGTTGAAAAAAACGCAGTATCTTTATATGATGTATGTCTGGGGACACAGCTATGAGTTTGCCCAGGAGAATAACTGGGAACTGATAGAAAAATTCTGTGAAATGATGGGTGGGCAGGAGGATATCTGGTACGCCACAAATATCCAGATCGTCGATTATATGAAGGCGGCGGAAAATCTGAAATATACACTGGACGGAGAGCGGGTATTTAATCCGGGCTTTGACAGCGTGTGGATTAATTTTGACGGCAGGATTATAGAAATCCCGGGAGGAGCAATGATAAACCTAAAGGGGTGATACTTAAAATGATGGTTTTAAACCGCAACAGTAAAATCGAAGGGATATCTGACAGCCTGGCAGTTGGCTGGGCTGTCAGAAATTTAATGAGGGATATCAGGAAATCCTGTTTGGAAACAGAGGAAGCAGGATGTACGGTCTTTTTAAAAAAGGCGGAGATGGCGCCGGAAAAATACTGTATCCGTGTATCAGAGGGACAACTGATAATTTTTGCAAATGATGAACGGGGATTTGTTTACGGCCTGTACCATGTCAGCAAAGACTTGTTGGGCATACAGGAATTCTGGTTTTGGAATGATCAGAATATTATTCCGAAGAAAGAATACGTGATACCGGAGAATTACAGATTCAATTCCGGCGAATTTGCAGTGAAGTACCGGGGATGGTTTGTAAATGACGAGGTTCTGCTCCATACCTGGAGTGTAAACCGGAGAGAGGAAGAACCCTGGGAAATGGTATTTGAAACATTGCTTCGCTGCGGAGGAAATATGGTCATCCCGGGGACTGATAAAAATGCGCGCAGATATGCAAAGCTGGCTTCCGGTATGGGACTTATGATTACGCATCACCATGCGGAGCCTCTGGGCGCGGAAATGTTTGCCCGCGCTTATCCGCAGCTTACGCCTTCCTATTCAGAATATCCGGAAAAGTTTGAGAGACTCTGGAAGGATGCAATAGAAGAACAAAAGGACAGAGGCGCCATTTGGAATCTGGGCTTTCGTGGACAGGGCGATGTGCCGTTCTGGGAAAATGATCCTGCATACAGTACAGAAGAAACCAGAGGAAAACTGATGGGGCAGATCATCAGGCGGCAGTATGATCTGGTAAAAGAACGTTGTCCTCAGGCTGTTTTCTGTACAAACCTGTATGGAGAAACAATGGAATTATACAAAAAGGGTTGTCTTGCGCTTCCGAAGGATGTTATAAAAATCTGGGCGGATAATGGCTATGGGAAGATGGTCACCAGAAGACAGGGAAATCATAACCCGCGTATTATATCCCTTCCACCCAAGGACAGCGGAGGAAAACATGGAATTTATTATCATGTTTCTTTTTATGACCTGCAGGCTGCGAACCATATGACTATGCTGCCGAATCCGCCGGAATTTGTAAAGAGTGAACTTACGGAAAGCCTGAAAAGAGGAGCAGGAGACTTCTGGATCATTAACTGTTCAAATGTGAAGCCTCATACTTATTATCTGGATTTTATCGCGCAGTTCTGGCGGGAAGGAACCATCGATATATCGGCGCACATGGAACAGTATGTGAAAAAATATTACGGCGCCGGGCATACAGGGAAAATAGTGGAAAGCTTCAATGCCTATTGGAAAAATGCGCTGCAGTACGGGACACATGAGGATGAGCATGCGGGAGAACAGTTTTCCAATCACGTGGCGCGGATGCTGATTTCGCAGTATATGAAAAATGCCGGTCAAAAATGTGAGGAATTAAACTGGGCGGCAGATAAGGATACGCTCCGGGAGCAGATAGAGTGGTATCTTTCGTTGTGCGAAAAAGCGGTATCTGATTACAGAAATTATCTGAGAGAATGCAGAAAGACAGATGCAGCGCTAACAGGACATCAGGGACGCCTGTATAAAGATACGGTTATGCTGCAGGCACAGCTTCATTGCTATTGTTTTGAAGGGGCAGAGAAGGTTTGCGAGAGCATTCTGAATGGAATGGACGGGGAATATCAGAGGGCATTTTATCTGGCCGGAAAGGCGAGAAAGGCATATTTGAAGGCAGATGCTGCAATGCGTATGCGGGAACACGGGAAATGGCATGATTTTTATAAAAATGAGTGTCTTACCGATATAAAGCAGAGCGCATGGGTACTGGAAGGGCTGATGGGCTATCTGCGAAATCTCGGCGACGGTCCCCATTATTACCAGTGGCAGCGGGAATTCCTGTATGCAGAAGAGGATCGGCGGGTGATGCTGGTGATGAATATGGAAAATCATCTGAAGGATGACGAGCTGTTTGCACTGATGGAAGAAAAGTGGGGCGATAAAGAATGGATTTTATAGGATTGACACAATTTTTGGATTCTCTGGAAGAAAAATATGGAATTCCTTCTTTTGATTGTATGGTGATAAAAGATCATTGTGAGATTTACCGGCATATGGCTGGGTATGCGGACTATGAAAAAACTGTTCCGGTGGGCAGAAACAGCCTGTACAGGTTGTACTCGGCGACAAAGCTGACCACTATGACGGCGGTACTTCAACTGGCAGAACAGAAAAAATTAAATCTTTATGATCCGGTATCGTATTATCTTCCGGAATATCAGTATATGAAGGTGTCAGATGATTTCCGGTGGGATACTGTTTCAGCTCAGGTTCAGGCATCCAGGGCAAAATGCCACCTTGCGCATCAGCCTATAAGGATCATAGATTTGATGACAATGACGTCCGGAATGCATTACAATACTTTCGCAGAAGAACTGATGCTGCTGAGAAAGCAGAAATATGACACGGCAACAACCAGAGAGGTTGTACGTGAGATGGCGAAGTTTCCCCTTGCAGCGGAACCTGGTACAAGATGGATGTACGGATTTGGGCATGATGTGCTGGCAGCGGTGGTCGAAGTGATATCAGGTATGTCTTTTGGCGAATATCTGAAAAAATATATTTTTGAACCGGCAGGAGCTGCGGACATCCATTTCCGATTGGATGCAGAGGAAGAAAAAAGGCTGTTGGATCTTTATACCGTTCGACCTGATACGGAAGAGATCATACAATGTCCCGAAAGTACGCGGGAGCAGTTTAAGATAACGGAGAAGTATGAGAGCGGAGGGGCAGGACTTATCAGCACTGTGGATTCCTACAGCCGGATTATGGATGCACTGTGTAATGGAGGTATTGCTGCAAACGGAAGCAGGATTCTTTCGGAATGTTCCATTGAACTGCTTTGCACGAATTATCTGACAGGAATCATGCTGCAGGATTTTCATTCCACTGGAAAAACCAAATATGGGTATGGCCCCGGAGTGCAGGTTAGGATGCAGGACGATGGTTGTGGAAAAGAATTTGGCTGGGATGGGGCGGCAGGCGCTTATATTTTACTAAATCCGACACATCATATTTGTGTAGTGTATGCACAGCATGTCATGCGCTATCCGAGGGTATATCATGAAGTGCATCCGGAAATCAGACGGCTGGTATATGAGGCATGTATTCATTAGTTTTGACTAGAGCGTGTTTGAAAATTGCTTTCTGCAAGATGTATTCCACAATTTGTGGGATATTTGGTTCAAATAAGGGAGGCGTAGCGGGCTACGCTGACCGAATTTGGGACAAATAGACCGCAAAGTGGGGGATGCAGATTGCGGGAATGAATTTTCAAACACGCTCTAAGATCTTTTAGAAAATTGAATATGAAGAATTGATGCAGATGCGGGATATGTCCAGGAAAAGGGATGTATCCCACATTTTTTTACTTGTGAAAAATAAATAAAAATGCATTGGAAAAATTGTTAATAAAGACGAAAAGCGCTGGTCGTGGTCTCCATGCTGATGTCGTCCGTGGTGAAATTAAGAGTGATAAACACCGTGGGCAGTACTATTTCGGGAATTTATGCCCTTGTTATCGGCTCATTCCCTCTGGCTCTCATGAATTTCTGCCTGATTGCGATTAACATTTATAATTTATTCCGGCTATTAAAATCTGACAAAGAATATGATCTGGTGGAGGGAAAAGGGAAGGATGCAAAAGCGGCGGTCTGAGTGATTCAGGCCGCCTTTCTTTTTGGCGTTTTTTTGAAAATCATATCTCTCAAAACAGAAAGAATATGTGCAGTAAATGTTAAGCATTATGCAATTAGCACAAAAATGCAGTCGGATTTTTGGAAAACAGAATGGATTTTCCCGTCAACTGTCGTATTTATTCAGGTGCGCTTTTAT
>JAUNGB010000084.1 GCA_030524715.1 Eubacteriales bacterium
AACCACCCCAAGGGGAACTATAACATGACGAAACTTAAAAACACAAAGAAGGGCATGGCAAAGAAAGCGCTGAGCATCTCCTTAGTTGCAGCAATGCTGGCTACTTCTAATGTTCCGGTTTGGGCTGCGGAGTTCAGTGATGGCTCTGAGGCTTTATTCAGTTCAGAAGCGCCTGTAACCGAAGTTGAAGACGCATCGACCGTAGAATCCTACGCTGCAGGTGATAATACATCGGACATGAAGTTTGATAACTTAACTGTAGCTACAAATACGGTTGATGTTAACAGTAAATCGGTTACTTTGAAAGGTTATATTGTAAAACCTGATGGTGATAATTTACAGAATTTTAATTATGAATTTAAAATCGGAGATACAGTTGTTGGAAGTGGAAACATAAACAATACTGATGGAAATGTAAATGAAACTGTTAGCTTAAATAATTTAACTGCGGATAATATCGCACAAGGTGTCGATCTTCGTGTATACAGAGGTGATTCTTTTGTATTTGATTACACATACAAAAACATTTTGACTGTAATCAGTAGCGACAACGAAGACTATATTGCTACTAATACAATTGCTACTCCATCTTATGTAAAAACAGGAGAACGTCTGACATATACAGGAGAATTTACTACAAAATACGGAACTGCATATACAATTGCATGGTATGATCAAAATGGTAACCCAGTTAAAGCTGGCTCTGAAGGATTTTATTATGCTACCGCAAATGGAACTTATACATTAAAAATTACAGTAACACCTGCTGGAAAAGATGCATTTACAATTGAAAAAACAACGATTGCAGCAACAGAAATCCCATCTGAATCTATCACAGGTAGCGTTACTATTAGCAATACTGCCCAGAATCAATGGGGATATAAAGCAAAGGCAGAATACAATGCACAGCTTCCGGAAAATGTATATCTTACATATAAATGGCAGACTCAGAATGAGGATGGTACATGGACCACAGTATCAACCAGCAATGCAACCCAGAATCTTACTGCAGAATATCTTATGACAAAGAATGATTGCGGCAAAAATCTCCGTGTGCTGGTTGAATTTACAAACATGGCAACCGGCGAAGTAATTATTTCCAAAGAGAGCGGAAGCTTTGAAGTAGCACCTTTACAGATTTCTGCTGATGACATCACATATGGAAATGATGCTAATTTCAATATTAAAAATGTCAATGACGAACCTAAGGTTGATTGGGTAAAAGTTTATAAAAAAGACGTACTTGCAACTACACCACTGGTTAAGGGAGAATATGAATTAGTAACTCAGGACACCAACAGACCTGGAATCCGTACTGTAACTATTAAATTAAAAGGGATCTATGCCGGAGAATTAACACAGACAGTAAATGTAGGCGAATATGATCTGGAAGACTGCAAAGTAACATTGGAAAATTATTATGTACCATTTGTTGGTGACGGAAAATATGCAGAGCCTGTTATCAAAGAAGTTGTATGGGCAAACCGTGTTACATTAGTTGAAGGTGAAGACTATGTAGTAAACGAAGCTTCCCTGAAAGCTTGCGTAGATGCTGGCGAACATGAGCTTATCTTAGATGGACGCGGAGATTTTACCGGAACCCACGCAAAGGTCAAATTTGAGATCGTAGCCCGCAGCATGGAAAACTGCAAGGTTGTATGGACTGGAAAACCGGTTATTAAAGGTGAAAAACTGGTAGCCGGTGTGGATGTAAAAGACAGCGAAAATACGCATTTTGTAGTAGTAGACGATAAAGGCTACATCTTAATTCCGGAAAAAGACTATACTTATGATAAAGAAGGATTATGGGAAGTTTCTCAGCAGAAATGTAAAGTAGTAGTTGAAGCGCTTTCTAGTGTTAAGGAAGATAAAACCAATAATGTTTACAGAGGTGGAAACTATTACGGAAAAGCAGAGTCTGACTACACAACTGTAGGTACAAATTTGGAAGTATATCTGACAGAATATGTGAAAAGTGTAGTAAGCGCGCAGGATTATACTGGCAAAGCAATTACTTTTGACAAGCTGACCAAAATTTCTGCAGCAGATGTAGCCAAAGCAGCAAACGTAAGTATCGACAAGGTTGGATTCAGTGATGATCTTGAAGTTGGTGTGGATTTTGATATTACCTATAAAAACAACGTGGATGCATACCTTCTGAAAGATGCGAATGGTAATTTATTAAGTGGAACTAAAAACGAAGAAATAGACGGAGCCGTTCACTATTCTCAGAATCTGACAGACTCGGATGTACAGAATGACGACCCACAGGCGCCTCAGGTTTACCTAACCTTTAAAGGTAAATTCTCCGGTGAAACAACACCCGTACGCTTTGCAATCAACCAGCGGAATTTAAATGAATCTACAACTAAGAATACTGTAATCTTTACACCTACGGCAACAGATGCAAATGCCATGACTGCATATGCATCTCAGGTAGAAGCCCTTCAGTTTAAAGACCTTAAAGGAAATATTCTGAAAAATACAGTAGATTATACCTATGATTATTACTATGTAAACGATACAAAAGATGTAACTACTGAAAATGGAAGCTTCAAGTTGGAGATGGCTGCACATACATCAAATGTAATGTTTGGTAATACCCGCGTAACAGTATATGACGGAAATTACTATGGAACCAAGCTTCATGAAGCAACTATTGATGCAAAGAGCCTGACCTCCAGTGATATTACCGTTGAAAATATTGCAAACCAAAAATATACTGGTAAGCTGATTGAGCCAAAGGTAACCGTAAAAGACGGCTCCTACACATTAGTAGAAGGAACTGATTACGAACTGACTTATAAGAACAATCGTTCCGCAGGAACTGCAACTGTAACTATAAAAGGTTTGACTGCTAAAGGACGCTACACAGACAACGTTTCAAAGACATTTGTCATTGAAAATAAGTCTATTGAAGATGCGAAATTTTTGAAGAAAGGTGCATATGTTTCTTCTTATACAGATCTTAATAGCTACAAAGAGTCTGATTATGTGTTGACCAGCAGTCTGTACGATAATGGCAGAGCAGTGAAAGCAGAATTTGACGTTGTAGATGCCAATAACAATCTGTTAAGAGAAGGTTATGACTACACTGTAGCTTATAAGAATAACACAGAAGTAGGAACTGCAACGATCATTATCACCGGAAAAGGTGACTACGAGGGCACTCTGGAAGGCACCTTTGAAATCCTTGGAAAAGGTATCAGCGGACATTTTGTAGAGAAATCAATTCCGGCTCAGACATATACCGGCGAAGAGATCAAACCGGAAGTAACCTTTGTACCGGATACTCCGAACCTCGTACTGGGAAGAGATTATGAGATTATCTATGAGTATAATATCGAGCCAGGAAAATGTGAAAATGCCGATGACGTTGATGACAAGGGCCCGAAGGTTGTAGCTCATGGTATTGGTCAGTATGCAGGCTATGTTAAAATTGGTTTTGAAATCAAAAAAGCGGATATTAATGTTGCTAACGTGACTGCAAAAGATGCCGTATATGCTGGCGGCAAGGTAGCTGAAGCAGAAATTACTGTAACTAATCCGGCAAGCGGCAAAGCCCTTATTGAAGGCACGGATTATTCTGTTGAATATGTAAGCGGCAAAGAAGTAGGTGACACCGGTAAAGCAGTCCTTACTCTTAAGAATAACAAATGCTATACATTCAGTGGAGATGAAAGTAATAATGCAACTATCACTGTAACATACAATATTGTTGCAAAAGATCTTAAGGATGTCACTGTAGAAACCATCGCAGACCAAACAGTAACCGGCGAACAGATTAAACCGGTACTGACTGTTAAAAATGATGATGTTGTCATGAAAGAGGGTATTGATTATCAGGTAACCTACGGCGAAAATAAAGCCGCTGGTGTTGGAACTGCAGTTATTACTCCTGTAGCAGACAACAAAAACTATACAGGTTCTAAAGAAGTAACCTTCAACATTGTAGAAGCACAGCCGGAAGTTGGTAAGGCTATGATTACGGATGTTGTTGTCAAAGGTAACGTTGCATCACCAGTCCTTTCCGGAAGAGTAGACGGGGCTACAGGATATGACTTTGTTATCGCTACGGAAGAGGATTATAAGAACGGCCGTGTAGATGTCAGCAAGAATATCCTGACTACCAAGACTAATTTCTACTATGTACAGGAAGGCACCTATTACGCATACTGCCATGCATGGAAACGTGGAGAAGATGGCAAGAAGGTATTCGGCGCATGGTCCAACCTCTATAAATTTGAGGTTACTGCAACCACACCGGCAACACCGAAGATTAATAGTGTTAAAGTATCTGGTTCTACCGTAACAGTTACCTATACTAAATGTGCAGATGCAACGGGATACGATATCGTCCTTGGAACTAACGCAAAGACTGTACGTGGTGAACTTCGTCCGGTGAACTACGGTACTCTGGTTAAAAAGGTAACTAAGGGCAATGTTGTAACCGCTACATTTAAGAACGTACCAAAGAAGACCTATTATGCAGGACTCCATGCTTATAACCGTACTTCCGAAGATGGAAAGAAAGTATTCAGCAAATGGTCCAATGTAAAGAAAGTAACCGTAAAATAATCCAAATTTTTTGGGTGATTTATAAAGATTCCTACAAAAAGGCTCCCAACATATGTTGGGAGCCTTTCCATATGTATCCGATTGGCACGCGTTCTAATGAGTGGAACCATAAAGTATACTGTAATGGTGTATCTATACTACTAATATATCGGATAGGGGAGATTTTAACCTCCCCTTCCACACCACGTAGCGTACCGTTCGGTACTACGCGGTTCAATAGTTTACACGAACTTTCAGATAGTGGGCTGACATGGACGGGTATCCAAGTCTGTCTACTATTATTGTTTTGGTCATTGCAGAGTTAAGCATTTCTGCCGCTCTCCATGTACCCTTCCTACAGTTTGCCATCTCATGCACTTTCCATTCTGGCAGGTGCAGTGCCCGGAGCATTTTATACTTTGTGCGCACTCTCTTCCATTGTTTCCAGTAAACTGCCCGGATTCTGTGACGCAGCCACTCATCCGTTTTTTCCATCAGGATTTTCATGTCAGCATATTTGTAGTAATTTATCCACCCTTTGACGTAATCTCTGAGTTTCTTTTCCCTCATCGGGTTACTCCACTTGTTCCCTCTGACCGTCAATTCCCTCAATCTGTTCTTCATCTTTGCTTCTGATTTCGGGTGTACCCGGCATCGGCATTTCCCTTTGTATCTGTAAAACCCGTATCCGAGGTACTTAACTTTGCTGATGTGACTTACTGTGGTTTTCTGGAGGTTCACTTTCAGGAATAACTTACCCGTTATGAATGGGACTATGTTTTCCATTGTCCGTTCTGCACTTTTCCTGCTTTTACACATAATCATGCAATCGTCAGCGCTATGCCGATTTCGGCATAGCGCTGATGACTTCGTGTGCTGCTTCCAATACAAAGAGGACGCGGAGCAATTCTATGAAAGGCTGAAACGCAGAGTGATGCACTTTGGACTGGAGTTAGAGGAAAGTAAGAGCAGGATAATTGAGTTTGGAAGGCACGCAGATGAGCGGTGCAGGAAGAACGGGGAAAAGCCAGGCACCTTCACATTCCTGGGCTTTACACACTACTGTTCCAAGAGCAGGAACGGGAAGTTCAGAGTGAAGAGGAAAACCAGCAAGAAGAAGTTTGCAAAGAAATGTAAGGAAGTGCACAGAGAGATTGCAGAGATGCGAATACTGTCACTCCCGCAGATTATTAAGAAGCTGAATCAGATGCTTGTTGGTTATTATCACTATTATGGGATAACTGATAACTTCAAGGGCATAGACAACTTCTGCCTTTGTGTCAGAAGAAGTCTATTTTACTGGATAAACCGTAGAAGCCAGAAGAAAAGCTATACATGGGAAGGGTTCAATGCAATGATGAAGGACTACCCTCTGGCTCGCCCAAAGATATACGTCAGTATCTATGGTTGACAGTTGCTAAACAATCAACTTTGCAAGGAGCCGGATGCGGAAAAGCCGCACGTCCAGTTCTGTAGAGGGGTTGGCTCCGCAAGGAGCCAATCTACTCGACCAAACGGTTAAAATTTGTTAATTTTGTTGCTGCTTTATTATTTACACCTCAAGAAAAATACGTTAAAATAGAAATACATAGGCAACCTCCTTGTATGCTATTGTTGTTAGGTGACACTTCTATTATAACGTACAAAACGGAGGTTGTCTATTTTTGTCAACAAAATTTGAAACACGTCCGCATTTTGATAAAAAAAGAGGTGTAGAGGAATGAACGAATTTACGGAGCTTTTTTCCAAGTCAAAGGCTCTGATTGACAACGCAAGAAATAGCATGGGCGTTGTTGTAAACGCAGTGACAGTATATACAAGCTATCTTCTGGGGAAATATATGATTGAAGAAGAGCAGCGTGGTTCGGAACGCGCTAAGTATGGCTCCAGAGTGTTGGATTCGCTTTCAGATTATTTGACGGAAGAATATGGAAGGGGATTTTCGAGAAGTAATCTTGCTGGAATGCGGAAATTCTATTTGACGTATAGAGATCGTGAGGCCGCAATTGTCCAATCAGGAATTGGACAATTGCGGATGATGCAGGAGAATGGAATTGTCCAATCGCCGATTGGACAATTGACGATTGATCATCAGAGCTTCCCATTTAAGCTGAGTTGGACACATTATCAGGTTCTTATGACAATCGAAGACCCTGCGGAAAGAAGTTTTTATGAGTTGGAAGCCATCAAGGGGGTGTGGAACGTCAAAACACTGAAACGACAGTACAATTCCAGTCTTTATGAGAGGCTTGCTCTAAGCAGAGACAAGAATGATGTCATGGTCATGGCCACGCAGGGAGCGATGCCATATCGTCCGAAGGATATATTGAAATCTCCATATGTATTGGAGTTTGCCGGACTGGATGATAAAAGCAGCTACCATGAGAGTGATCTGGAGGCTGGAGTTTTGAACAAACTTCAGGATTTTCTTTTGGAGATGGGAAAAGGCTTCTTGTTTGAAAGAAGACAACGAAGGTTTACTTTTAACGATAAAAACTTCTATCTTGATTTGGTTCTATATAATCGGTTCTTAAGATGTTATGTGTTGATAGACTTCAAGGTAGATGAGCTGACGCATCAGGATTTAGGGCAGATGCAGATGTATGTGAACTATTATGACCGCTATGAGGTTATAGATGGTGAAAACCCGACAGTCGGGATTCTGATGTGTAAGCAGAGCGATGAAGCACTGGTAGAACTCACATTGCCGAAGGATTCCAATATCTACGCAAAGGAATACAAGCTATATCTGCCGGATAAGAAGTTGCTGAAAGATAAACTGCAGGAATGGATAGATGAGGCGGACATACAGTAAAAGCAGGATACACTTACATAACACCAGATTGCCGATTTATCGGTATCAACATGAAAAGGAGTGGGACTGTATTATTTCACATCCGGGCTGTTTGGCGCGGCAGAACAACTGGTGTTTTATATTATGGCAGTCAGGAAGACGGCTCGTATGGCCTAGAGTGTGTTTGAAAATGTGTTAAAGATGCGAAAAAATAGCCGTATTCACTGCTTATTGTGAATAAGAACCTCCTTATTTTGAGCTATTTTGAGATAACTATTGCTTTCTAAAGGCCTGTCGTTTAAACTGATTACAGGGACATCTCCGATGGTGGTTTCAGGGTATTTTTGTCATGTGCTCTAAGGTGGGTGGCCTATGATGAGTCGTGGGATATACCTGCCTGTCAGGACAACTCACCGATGGAGAGGGAGGAATTTCTGTAAGCATATAACCCCGATAGCTTACCGGAAATAAGCAGAAGATGAACCGTAATGAAACTTTTCAGACACTGTATCTGAAATATAAAAGAGTCTCCATAAGATTTGCCTACCGAATATTAAAGGACAAAAATCTCGCAGAGGATATTGCACAGGAGGTATTCTGTTCAATCTATGAAATGGGCGACAGGCTGGATATGGCAAATGAGAAAAAGCTGCATTCTCTGATCGTAACCTCCACTATAAATGAAGCTCGGGATTATCTGAAAAAGTCATATGTGCGCCATGAAATTTCTACGGTTGATGAGGAAATCGCAGCCATTACTCTGGAGAATAATTTCTATGATCTTGAAGATATGTTCATGAATATCGAAGCCAGGGAATCTGTCAGGCTGGCATTTCAAAGGCTCAGGAAAATCAATCCCACAAATTACGATATTCTGGTAAAAGTAGCGCTTTTCGGCGCGTCTTCGGGGGAAATGGCGAGAGAATACGGGATCAGCAAAAACAATGTCAACAACAGGGTTTTCCGGAGTAAAAACTGGATAGAAGAGGAACTTGTCAGGATGAAAGAAGAATAAACACAGGGGGGCTGTCTGTAAGACAGACCCCTTGTTATTTGAACGAAAGCCGCGCAGCGATCTCGACCTGTGTTTATAAGCATGCAGCAAAGCAGAATACGAATGTCCGCTTTACTGCTGTATATATCATTTGACAGCTCGGCCTTATTTGAAAAGATGGCAGGATACAAAATGTCCCGATTCCACTTCTTTTGTGGCCGGTCTCTGTTCCAGACATTCCGGCTTGCACATCTTACATCTCGCCGCGAACGGACAGCCCTTGGGGAGGTTGATGGTACTTGGAATGTCGCCCTCCAGAATGATACGCTCCTGCTGGTGCCCGGGATCCGGAATGGGAACCGCCGACAGCAGCGCCTGGGTATAAGGATGCATGGGAGTTTTATAAAGCAGCTCCTTGGGTGCGGTCTCTACCACAAAGCCCAGGTACATAACCGCGATCCTGTCGGAAATCATCTCCACTACGGAAAGATCGTGGGAGATGAACACGTAGGTCAGGTCGAAGTTTTCCTGCAGGTGGTGCAGAAGGTTTAATACCTGTGCCTGGATGGTAACGTCCAGGGCGGTGGTAGGCTCGTCCACGATCAGAAGCTGCGGGTCGCAGCTCATTGCCATGGCGATCATGACACGCTGGCTCATACCGCCGGAAAGCTGGTGCGGATAATTTTTCATTACACGGGGAGGATCAGGAATCCCTACCTGGGAGAGCATCTTGGCGGCTCTTTCTCTTGCCTGTTCCTTGGAAAGATCCGTATGCAGGCGGATCCCCTCGATCAGCTGCTTATCGATACGCATGGAGGGATTCAGGCTGCTCATGGGCTCCTGGAAGATCATACTTATTCTTCCGCCGCGGATATCCAGCATTTCTTTTTTGCTTGCTTTGAGAAGGTCTTTTCCTTCAAAGATCACTTCTCCGTTTGTGACTTTGCCGGGAGTATCCTTCAAAAGCTGCATAATGGACAGAGAGGTAACGCTCTTTCCACAGCCGGATTCTCCCACAAGTCCTACGATCTCGCCTTTATCAAGTGAAAAGCTGACTCCGTCGATGGCTACGACGCTGCTTTTTTTGCTTGAAAAGAATTCTGTGCGGAAATGGTCAAAGGCTTTTCCACGGTAGATGGCACACAGTACGCCGATGAGGATGCCCAGGACGGGCGCCCACAGGATGCCGGCAAATACCAGCTTCAGGGTGTACGACATACGGGATGCGATCATTTCGGTGACAGGGAGATTGGACTTCAGGCTGCGTCCCATATCTCCGTGAAGCAGGTCCTTCATGTAGTCAAGATACTGAACAATGATGGGCTTATCCAGGCCGTATTCCGCCCGGATCGCTTCAACCTCTTCCACGGTGGCCTCTACGCCGGCAATATTCTTGGCGGGGTCGCCGGGGATCATATGAATGAAGAAAAAGACGAAGATCGAAATGATCAACATCAATGGAATCGTTTGCAATAAACGTTTTACAAAATAACGACTCATACATAACCTCCATCAAACAAAAAAGGGGTGCTGAAACACCCCTAAAATTCGAATGAATAATAAAAAATACGTCTTTTAATAGATGTGGTTACTTGTTAAGACCGTGTACCTATGATAATATATAAGCATAAGTCCAGCATTCTATTGAAATATTTCACAGGAGAATAGGAAAGGGATAGAACGAAATGAAACGAAGTTTTAATGTTACCGGTGCATGTGATCCACAGCTCCATTATATGGTCAATATTCAAAATCGACTGGCAGAGATTAAAAAACTGATTGATAAAGGTGCATATTTTACAATGAACCGTGCACGTCAGTACGGTAAGACCACTACATTAAATGCGTTGAAAAGTTACCTCAGTAAAGATTATATAGTTGTAAGTACTGACTTTCAGCTTCTTAGCAGCGCCAGCTTTAAAAATGAAAATACATTTGTGGCGGCTTTTGCGGATGAACTTTTATTTACCAAAGAAATCCCTGATGAGACAAAAAAGCAATTAAGGGATTTTGCTTCAGGAACGGGCAAAACCTATGATCTCAGAATGCTGTTCCGATGTTTAAGCGGATGGTGTGCAGTTTCTGAAAAGCCTATCATCTTAATGATAGATGAAGTAGACAGCGCAACAAATAATCAGGTTTTTCTTGATTTTCTTTCCCAATTACGGGGATATTATATCCACAGATCCGAACGGCCGACATTCCAATCGGTTATTCTTGCCGGGGTCTACGATGTAAAAAATATCAAAAGAAAAATTCGGTCAGATGAGGAACATGATAAAACAAACAGCCCCTGGAATATTGCGACGGATTTTAAAGTGAATATGGATTTTACCGCAGAAGATATTGCCGGTATGCTCAGGAACTACGAAGAAGATTACCATACTGGCATGAACCTTGCACAAATATCATCGTTAATTTATGAATATACTTCCGGTTACCCGTTTCTGGTATCCCGCCTTTGTCAGATAATGGATGAAGAGATTATAGAAAAAGAAAGATTTCACAGTCGTGCTGCCGTATGGACAAGGGAGGGATTTTTGGAGGGAATAAAGCTTTTGCTTGCTGAAAAAAATACCCTGTTTGAATCCCTGATAAATAAATTGACGGACTATCCTGAGTTAAAAGAGATAATTTATACTTTATTATTTGATGGCAAAGAAATCCCATACAATTCACTGAATAGATCCATTGAAATTGCTGAAATGTTTGGATTTGTTAAAAACGATCATAATAAAGTGACAATTACAAATCGTATTTTTGAAACAGTACTTTATAACTTTTATCTTTCGGAGGAAATTGTCGGAAATCAAATCAGATATGGGGATAAAACCCTTGTGGAAGCTGTCGTATAGAATTATTATCTCAAGGGAATGAGATTCCTGATAATGAATTGTAAACGATTTAGTATAGATATCGTTGGGTATATCCCTGCGGGTATCCTTACTTGCTATAAGGATATCCGCAGGGAATTTTGTTTATTCGATTCCGTAACTACTGCTATCCGTATTCTTAAAAGCCAGACTGGAAATAAGAATCAGTTCCGGCAGGACGCTGGTAAAAATTATTTTACACCACAGCTTCAATCAATATCTTGTCTCCCAGTTTTGTTCCTTTCAGGCCGATTTCTTTTGACTTATTGAAATTAAAGCTTAGCATATCCCCATTCTGGACTTCCGGAAGTGTAAGAAAATAATTGTACAGACGTGTTTCAAAAATACGGTTTGCAATCTGTACAGTTTCATGCTCCACCTTAACGAATCCAAACATGAGCAGCATATCCGTCGCCAGATCATCCGCGTTATATACGATTGTCTGACCCTGAAACAGCAGTAAATAAATCATGTCCTTTAAATCAGGGTAATCATTTAATTTCCCAATTAAAGAATCAAACAATGTATTTTTTTCTGAAAGAAGTCTTCTTACCGCTTCAAGCACACCGCCTTTTGTCCAGACGCTTTGCTTATTCTTAAATCCATTCGTGCCGGAAATTTTTTCATCCATCAATTTGCAGAGACGTGAAACCAGAAACGGATAGCCGGAGGTATAGTCATAGAGCAGTTCCGACACTGCGCCAATGTCCATCTTTGTATTGTGATCTGCTTCATATTGCTGCAGCATTCCTGCAATATCCGCAGCAGAAAAGCCCATTTCCACATCAAATTCCGCAGCGATATTCCAGGGACTGTTCTGTTCATGGTCATCCTCTGGTTTTCTCTTTTGCTTAATATTGCAGACATCATAAACGCTGGCAAGAATCACTGACTGAAATGTCGGGCTCACATCCCTGTCCAGATAATAAGCCCTGATCTGTGCAAGAAAGTCAAGAAATACCTGATTATTTGTGGCCGTATCTACTTCGTCTATCATTAAAACAACAGGCATTTCCGTTTGTTCGCACCACTCGCTGAAACAGCCAAAGAGTTCAGCCATTTTATTATCTGTCTGAGCTGCCATCTCATTTAACCGCATTTTTATCGTATCGGGAACTGTGCACATACGTCTTATTGTTCTGCTGATCTCTCTTGCCAATCCGTTCACAAAGGCAAATTCATTTGCGAAATCCTGTGAACTCATTTTTTGAAAATCAAGGCTTATTATCACGTATTCTTTCTTCAGGTACTCTGAGAGCGCCCGCAATGTAGTAGTTTTTCCATATTGTCTGGCCTTATTAATGATAAAATATTCTCCAGCATCTATCATCCTTTTGATTGCTTTGAGCCTTGATTCAAGATCAACCATATAATGCCAGTCCGGTTTACAGGCTCCATTGACATTAAAATATTTGGCCATCAATTAACACTCTCCCTTTTTGAAGCACAATTCTATGCTTTGAATTGCGGTACAGCAAAAAGATACATATGTTCTGTACTTGATCATGATTGTACCATGCGCCATGGCAGATAACAAGGGGGCAAAATATGAATGAGACGTTACTGTAGCTTAATCATTCTATTCACCCGTATTCACACAGGGCAGGATGTCAAAACAACCACATCATTGCTTGTAGCTTAATCATTTTGTTCACCCGTATTCACACCCCATACATCTAAATACAGAATCCCGCATATACCGGCACGATGTCATACATTTCCCGAGAGCGGAAATTCTCAACGGAGATCAGATACATCTTTTCACCCTGACAGAATTCCCGATACCGGGATAAATTGCGGGCTTTTTCTCCTGCATCCAAGCGAAAATCCACGGCAGTAACTTCCCCGTCCTTTTCTAAAAGAAACGGCAGTTCAGCCTGATTCCCACTTTCCCAATAAGACAGCTTATAGCGATTTTGAGTAAAGCATTGGGCCAGAAATGTTTCTACAAGCCCGCGCATGGAGCGGTTATTTTCCCCCAGAAGGAGCATATACGAAGGTATCCCCATACGGCAGGCAGAAAGCCCGGTGTCCGGCAGATAAAGCCGAAAAGCTGAAGTTTCCTCATTGCCGGTGCCTGTTTTTCTTAAAGACTGATAGACCATTCCTGTTTCCGTCAGCCACTTCAGAGGCGCCTGATAAATTTTGGCCGTGCCGCCTTTTACAATCTGTCTGTACTGAAACTTACTGTTTTCCTTACAAAGCTGCGCGGGAACGGACAAAAAACAATTACGTGCATGGCGCGCGGTACCTTCCGGCGCTTCTGCTGTAATATCCGCAAGATACAACTGAAGAATCTTTTCCTGGATATCAGGAACAAGCAATAATTTCTTTTCCTTACGATACTCAAGAATCGCTGCGGGCATTCCGCCTATAGCAAGATATAAACGGAACTGGGACATTGCCTTTTCATGTAATACTTTTTTCATTGGCTTCATCTGAAGAAAATGTTCACGGATTTCTTTTGCAAGGGCATATTCCATATTTGCCCACAGAAACTCTTCAAAATCCAATGGATATAGCTGGATAAGTTCCACCTCGTTAGTGTCATGGCTCAAAAAGCATCCTCTTTCGATTGCTGCGATATGATAGTTTGGAAACTCCATCCCAATTCCGGGCAGGAGCTTAGCGGCCTGCGGCACCGCCTGCAGATTATCCAGGATCAGAAGCGTAGAGCCCTGGCGCAAAGGTTTATTTGCATAAGATTCCAGAAACAGCAGCGTTTCATCCGGTTCTCTGGGGTTTTGCAAAAAATCCGCAACAGGTTTGTCTGTTTCCAGATTGATATAGATCGTATCTTCATATTGCCGGGAGCCAAAATCCCGGAGAAGCCAAGTTTTTCCTGCTTGCCGCCCGCCCTGCAAAACGAGCGGTTTCCTGTCAGGACTTTTTTTCCAATTAATTAATTTTTCTGTACACTTTCTTCGCATGAATGATAATCTTCCTTTGTTTTTAACCGTAGCGTCCCGTCCTCGTTCCGGACAGTCTGTTCCTTCAGCACACGGAGCAAAAGCTGATATTCGCTGACTCCGTCGTAATCTCCGTTACAAATAGCAAACAGTTTATCCGCATCGATCAGGATTTTCTGTATCCGTTCAGCCACATCCGCGTTGCGGCTGAGCGAAATGACCTTATTATAATCTGATGAATCATAGTAATGTTCCAAGCCTTCGAGCAATTCATCCTGTCCCTGCCGATGCATATAGATGACAAGATTCGACACACACGTATACAGCAGTTCCAGGCGGTTGAGCTTTTTGATATTGGAAATAAGCTGCCATGCATCCAAACGTACCATACGGGAAGTGATCTTCATGATAGAAAAAATCTCATCGGAAAGTTCCATAATACAGTCATGCACCAGGTCAATTCCTGTCATGACCTCATAAGTATAGCAGCGGGAACGGAAACGGCTCAGTGTTTTGACGCTCAGCGGCTGTTCCTTGAAGCTTGTGGTATGGAGCGCGTACTGGAAACGGATATCGAACATCAGGGACTCTACGATTTCTTCATCCGTCATGCCAAGCAGTTCTTTCAGGATCAGGGCGCCAATGACGACATTTACAGGTGTATTTGGACGGGAGGCTTTGTCACTGTAAAGAACGGCAAATTTCTTTTCATCTATAAGCGGAAAAATGCGTTCTGAAAAATCCTTCGCCCATGATCGGTCAAGCGCTTTCTTTTCGCGGGGCGTAAGGTTAAATAGGATATCACTAAGAGATATCTGCTGGTAGTTGTTTTCTACAAAAGACATTTTGGGTACCTTCCTTCAACAAGAACTGACATAAGTATACCACAATATCTCCAAATATGCCTGCTTTATATATGTTTTTTCATTTCAATTTGTGGATTTTTTCATAAATTGCCGACTATTTTATTGTATCCGAGACTGGTAACTGCGCCTACGGTCTGGTACAATAAAATCAGTGATCCGATGCTGCTGCCTTTTATCTTCTTTATAAAACAGCAGGAGGTTCCGGACGCACTCCATAAGGGAAATCCAGGATCCGTCCATCAGTTTTAGCATTTGTTTAAAAATTCATTCCTACAATCTGCATCTCCCACGAATTGTGGAATCATCTTGCAGAAAGCAATTTTTAAACACACTTTAGCGTAGGATCCGGGTCAGCTATGCGGATATAATTGACGAGGAGGGATGAGTATGCGAAATAAATCAACACGGTTACTTATAGTTATAGCTGTCATTGTGATTGTGGTTCTTATCAGTTTCAGTCGCCGTACGTCCAAAATACAGCAGCCTTCAGAAACAGCAGGGCCAATATATGATAAAGAAGCCGCAGAAGCAGTAAAGTCTTCGGCAACGCCTACACAAGCTGTTTCTGTTGGCCCGTCAGTTTCCCCGACGCCAGAACCGACCGTTACACCGACGCCGCAGTTAACGGTGACGCCCCAACCGACCGTTACTCCGCAGGCCACAGTGCCTCCTGAAGTTTCCCCTACCCCTCAACCGGAGATTACTGATACTGCAAAAATAGAGGAAGGAACGTTGAGTAAACCAGATCATCCGGAAGCTGTTTCTCCGGATAAGCTGATATTTATCGGGGATTCCAGGACAGAAGGTATCCGTGATGCAGTAAATGACGACAGTATCTGGTCCTGCCTTTCTTCTATGGGATATGACTGGATGACTTCCACAGGCGTACCGCAGGTAGAATCCGAAATCGGAGCCAATACCGCTGTCATTATTCTGATGGGAGTAAATGATGTGTATCAGGTAAACAATTATATCCAGTATATCAATGCAAAAGCCAGTGAATGGGCAGATTCAGGAGCAAAAACCTATTTTGTTTCCGTCGGCCCGGTGGAACACGATCCGTACGTCACCAATGAGGAAATCGTGAATTTTAACACATCCATGCAGGAGAACCTGACCGGCGTCACATATATTGATATCTATTCTTATCTTATAGAAAACGGTTTTTCTACTATAGATGGAATTCATTATCCTGACAGTGTATCTATAGATATTTACAATTATATCCTGGAGCATCTGGAAAAATCCAGAAGCGGGATATGGGGATAGCGGAGGTTTCACTTGCTGCCTTTTATACGCTGTAGTAATATTAATGTATCAATCAATTCCCAGGGAGGTGTGTGCAATATGAAAAAATTTAATACAGTTGGACGCTGTATACCTAAAATTCACTATATGGTCAATATTGATGACAAATTGAAAAAAATACAGAATTATGTAAATAATGGATATTATTTCGTAATCAACCGTGCCCGTCAGTATGGAAAAACCACCACCCTTAAGCTTCTAGCCCAGTACTTAAAAGAAAACTACATTGTAATTTCTATGGACTTTCAAAAAATGAGTAATGCAAAATTTGAAAATGAGTATGCATTTTCATCAGCGTTTGCCAACTTATTTTTCAAAGCGATTGAAAAAAAGAATAACCCTGTTATTGGGTTGGATGAAACTGTACTGGATAATTTCTACCATGCGGCACAAAACGGAAATAAATACTTTGGATTAGTAGAATTATTTGAGTATTTGAGCGGGTTATGCGAAACGTCGGTAAAACCGCTTGTGCTTATAATCGATGAAGTAGACAGCGCAACTAATAATCAGGTATTTCTTGACTTTCTGGCACAATTGAGGGGATATTATCTGGATCGTGAAGAAACTGCTGCTTTTCAATCAGTAATTCTTGCCGGTGTATACGATATAAAAAATCTCAGACATAAAATTCGCCCTGAGGATGAGCACAGATATAACAGTCCATGGAATATTGCTGCCGATTTTACTGTAGATATGAGTTTTTCGCCTACGGATATTATTACTATGCTCCAGGAATATGAGCAGGAACATTCTACGGGCATGGATATGGAAGAAATGGCCCACGCCCTTTATAATTTTACTGGCGGTTATCCATATCTTGTCAGCGCCCTGTGCCAGAAACTTGATGATATGAAATTAAGCTGGACACTGGAAGGCTTACAAAAGGCTGTTCAAGCTATTCTATGCACTACGAATACTTTATTTGACGATTTAATAAAAAATCTGGAAAACCATCGGGAATTCCGCCGGCTCATAGAATCCATTCTTATTGGTGGTGAGGATATTCCCTTTGTACTGGCAAATCCGGAAATAGATCGTGGTGTCATGTATGGTATATTAAAATCAGTAAATGGGAAAGTAGGCATTTCAAATTATATTTTTGAAGCATATATTTATGAATATCTGATTTCTGTAAATAAAACAAATAATCTGATCCTGGCCCGGTATACAGACAAAACACAGTACATCCATAACGGACAGTTAGATATGAAGATGGTATTGCAGAAATTTGCAGCCTTCTTGAAGGCGGAATACCGAGACGAGGACGGGGAATTTATTGTAGAGTTAAAATTGTGGCACGGAACTAAAAAAGAAAAGGAAGCTTATGAGCAACTATCCGGATATCTGGATGCCCGAGGCGTTGAGACTGGCTATTTATTAAGTTTCTGTACAAATAAAAAGCCTATCTATAAAGAGCAGATTATCAAATATAATGGACATGAGATTTATGAGGTTGTAGTCACATATGCAATAAATAAAATATCATCGAATGGGGTTATTCCTTAAAAGCTAAAGAAAAAATCATATGCTCTGGAAACAGAAAGTCCCCTGTAGGGTATCCTTACTTGCTATAAAGATACCCTACAGGGGTATTCTCGATTTTCAAAATCTGCTTTTAGCCGTTGGTATTCTGTTGTAATATCAAGGGCAAGATAGTATGGGTTTCCAGGTCATAAATGACAGCATTTGTCCAGACTGTTAAGAATAAAAGGCGAATGAGTAGATACCACAAATTGGATATTTGGAAAAATGGAAGTCAGGAGATCCAATACTTTTTTTCTGAAGTTCCAGATGCAGGTGGGTTTCTATCTCATCGATCAGGACAATACCAGGTATGTCAAAGCAAAAACGGCTGTGAAAACCATTCCCCGATCTTTTGGGCTTTTTCACTTTTTCCACTGTTCTTTGCCAGGGCTTCTGTTACTTTCATGTATCGTTGTCTGTAGTCCAAATATCTGACTGTATACTATTTTAATAAAAACAGGGAATTTATAAATTGACTATAAGGGCAAGCCTGTTTCCCGACTTGCCCTTTCAGAATTTCAGAGTAATTACGACAACTTTTTCATATCATAATTTGTCATCTTTTCGTATTTTACGTAGAAATTTGATACGATTTGATAAATATTTTTCAAAGGACATAACAATCCGCTACTTATATACATCAATATATGATGTATTTGCAAAATATATTTTGCTTCCATTATAGGTAACTCCGTCCTGTAGTGTTTTTGGATATGTCATATTTTGAAGTTTATCATAGTTAGGATCATGAATTACTAAAAATTTACTATCCTTTGTTTCCTCATACCCAATGATGGCGATCCAGTGTCCTTCCTTATAATCAGGGTTTTTGCGAGTGTATTTCCATGAAATATTACTTATAAATAAATTTCTTTTATTAATCTGTTCTTTGATTTCTTCAAACTCTGGAAGAGCTTTATCGTCCAATATAAAATTGTTTTGAGCGTTAGGGAATTCGCTTACAGGATATAAATCACTAAGTATCTTTATCGCCCCTTTCATCTTATCTTCTTCAGGGATAAACTCTTTATATCCCCACCGATGACTATTATTCATATATTCTATTACAGAATTCACTACTGCTGCCCAACAAGAATTATTAAACGTTTGCTTTCTATTATTATATCCCTCAATCGTTGCCATGGCTTCTTTATCCTCCTACTCTCCAAAATACTCTGCTGTACAACAAAGCACAAATGCTGTCTCTTTCCCACAAGATTCAGAATTAGCTAACGGTTTTGGTGAAACTGTCACTTCTAAAATAATGTATGCTTAAAATTTCCCGTCAGTTGCCATTACCACATTCGAGCATGATATCAAATCCTTAACAACTAATTCTTCCCTTATGCTACTTTTTCTCTTCTGCAATTCTTTAATGTCTTTACCACCATCCAGTAGATCATAGATTTCTCTTGCATTTTTAATTGCCTCTTGAATACTTGTTGCACCGCTCAACTCCACGATTGGTGAATATACTGACCGGAAATCATCAAATGTGATTTTCCTCACATCCACAACACTTTTATATGCAACACACGCCATGGTTTTTTCTATTTGTTTCTTTATGGATTCTGCACTAACTGAACGTCCCCAGATGATACAATCAAATCTCGAAATAGATAGTTCCAATCCACTTCCATCTATAAAAGTTGATGTAACAGAACAATACTGCTCTGCCCCCTCTGACAGTCCAAGCAAGGGCTGAATTGCACTATTTATTATCCCAGCAATTCCTTTTACAATACCTGTTCCGCTGTGATCATCAATCATACCACATATGGAATCGGTAATTTTGTCTATCAAATCAGTAGGCGTATCTTTTGTTATGCAACGATATTCCACTCTACTGTCTTTCACCGAACTAATAGGGAAATACAAAGATTCTGTGCTGTCCCCCTTTCCCAGGATTCTTCCACGGTTTAGATTATTCTCAATTTCTGTCTTAAACTCCTTTGCCTTAGATTCAGTAAGTTCTACCATAAGATTCAAAGTTTCTTTAATATCCTGCAGTTGAGACTTACTGGTATCAAAATTAGAAATTGCCTCTGTTAATACGCCCATTTTGTTTCCCTCCACTTCTGCATAATTAATTTAATTTTCTGATTCCATTCTCTTCAAAAGTACTTTTTTCCGAATTTACCGTTTTACTTGTCAGTATTAATATAATATCTTATCTGATATATCCATAATACAATATTTTGTTGCTTTTCTTTTCCCATCGTCTCTGCTTCTCCCCTCCTGTATAAAAATCAACCTGTCAAATCCCCCCAATTTTTTCACTTTTTCGAAAAACACTATTGACAAAAGCAACAAAATATTGTATTTTGTTGCTTTTGTCAATAATGCTTTTAAAGGCCCAGATTATCCAAGCGTTTTCGTTTTTCTTCTGCAGTAGACAGCGTGTAAATTCTGGTTGTCTCCAAATTAGCGTGACCTAAAATATCCGCCAGTTCTGTCAGATTACCATAGCGGTTCATATAGGTAACGGCAAACAGGTGGCGGAAGCTGTGGGGATAGACTTTTTCTTTCGGAATACCGGCGTCGGCTCCAATACGGGAGAGCATCTTATAAACAGATGCCCTTCCTATAGGCTTTTCCGTATTTCCTTTAAATATCACGCCGCTTTTTATCCCTGTTTTCGCACAATATTCTTCCAACTCACGAATCAGTCCATCTGGGAGAAAGATCTCTCTTGTTTTTCCTTTATTGTCCACCATGATTTTCTTTTTCTGTAATACCTCAACCGTAAAATATCTCAGCTCACTGACACGGCAGCCTGTCAACGCCAGCGCTTTCATAATGTAATAGTATTTCGTGCGTTTTTCAGTTTTCGCTTCCTGAAGCATTTTTACATATTCATCAATACTGATGACATTCTCAAGGCTTTTTCTTCTCTGGATTTTCTGCGTCTTTACCGTACATTCTTCAAGCCCGGCAAATTTCAGATATTTGTTGACAGAAATAATCGCAAGGTTAAAAGTGGCCGGGGCAGCTTCTTTCTGTTTTAGTCCCTGCTTGTAGTCAAGAACTGTCTGTTTCGATACCCCGGCCTTCTGCATATACTCATCAATCTGTTTTGCATATCTTAAATATATCCCAATCGTCCCCTCTGACAATTCGTGTTCCCGTAAATATGCCTCATATCCTTTTATCCTGTTTTCCATATTTATCCTCTAAACTTTCTGTATGATCTACTTTTTTCAACAACTTTTCCATATTCTTCTTTATGGATTGCAGCGACTCAATCAGAAATTCCTGTTCGTCCTCACTGCACCCATTCATAATCTCCTGGAATTTTATAAAACAGTTTTCACTCTTCTCTGCAGCCGTTAAAGCCACAAAACCTTCCTTCCCCACATCCAGCGCTTTTAGGACAGCCAGATATGCTTTCATACCGATGCGCCGCTGTCCGGATTCTACTTTGCTTAAATGGGATACCGACAAATCCGCTGCTTCCGCAAGCTGCTCCTGCGTGTACCCTTTTCTCTCCCGGAGATATTTGATATTGTTGGATATAATAATTAGAGCGTCGAAGGGTATAAAAAATGCCCCCTGTGACACCAAAGGGACCTTGAAAACTGAATATATTGTTGTACATTACACTGTTGAGTCAAAATAGAGTGAAATATCCGTGTATTTTTGCTTAATGTCTAGAATCTTCCTATGCATTAGCTGTCATTAGGGCGCACTTTTCCCTGAATTTCCAGCCCAAAATGACTTTAGGGATACTTGGGGCTGGAAATTCAGGGATAGTGTATCTATCAAAAAGTAGGGTTTCCCAACTGCTAGTATATGCGTCCGAAAGGAAAAAGTCAAGGAATGCAGGAAAAAATGACGGTTGGTATATGCCACTATGTTACTATTCACGGGAGGGGGGAAGGCATTTCCGTTTCAACTTTGCCAGAATTTT
>JAUNGB010000085.1 GCA_030524715.1 Eubacteriales bacterium
TTTTAAGCAATTTTAAGTAATTTTGGTAAAATTTCAAATTTGCTCATTTATAGAAAGAAATCAAAATCAAGAAAGAAGTTAAATAAAAAGACAAGAGAAAAGCGAGGAATCAGAAATGAATGGAATTACTATGGGGCTGAATGCAGACCATCTGATCATACAGGCATTACAGGAGGATATCACCAGTGAGGATATCACCACCAACGCAGTTATGCGTGAAGCGCAGAAGGGCGAGGTGGAGCTGATCTGCAAGGAGGACGGCGTGATCGCAGGCCTTCCTGTGTATGAGAGAGTGTTCCAGCTTCTGGACGAGAAAACAGAAACGGAATTTTATGTAAAGGATGGAGATACGGTCAAAAAAGGACAGCTTCTGGGAAAGGTTACCGGAGACATCCGCGTCCTGCTTTCGGGAGAGCGCGTGGCATTAAATTATCTGCAGAGAATGAGCGGGATCGCCAGCTATACGAGGCAGATCGCCGATCTTCTTAAAGGCAGCAGGACGAAGCTTCTGGATACCAGAAAGACCACTCCGAACATGCGTGTATTTGAAAAGTACGCGGTAAAGGTAGGCGGCGGCTATAATCACAGATATAATCTGTCAGATGGAATTTTATTAAAGGATAATCATATCGGGGCTGCCGGAAGTGTTGCCAGGGCAGTTCAGATGGCAAAAGAATATGCTCCTTTTGTGCGTAAGATCGAGGTTGAAGTTGAGAATCTTGATATGGTAAAGGAAGCAGTGGAGGCGGGAGCGGATATCATTATGCTTGATAATATGTCTCCGGAAATGATGAAGGAGGCGATCCGTATCATTGACGGCCGCGCGGAAACAGAGTGCTCCGGTAACGTTACCAGAGAGAATGTAGACCGCCTGGTATCCATCGGCGTGGACTACATCAGCAGCGGCGCTTTGACACATTCTGCGCCTATTCTGGATATCTCCATGAAAAACCTGCATCCGGTAGAATAACAGACAGGAATCCTGCTGCCGTCCGCTCTGTGAATGGCAGCGGGATTTCTTCAGCTATTGGTGTTATGACGCTTTACAAAAGCTGAAGGATATTGTATTCTGTTAAAGAGTGAAAGCAATTTTCAAACACACTCTAAGGAAGAATACATCAGATGAGAAAAGAGGATGACAGGGATGGAAATCCAGGAAGAGTTTATATCAGGATTCTGCAGAACCTGTAACGGAACACAGACGGTGTGCTGTGAATATACGGAAGAAAACGGGGAGAAATATCTGGAATTTATGGACTGCGCCCATGCGAAATGCCTTCACCGGGGAGCCTGCGGGATTTATAAAGAAGCAATTGCCATCGGACGTGAACGCCCGCTTTGCAGGGAAAAATCCTGATCAGTTGTGCGGCTGCCGTAGGAAACCGTCATAGAAAGCCTGTCACAGGAAGCTTTTTGTGTGTTGGTTTTATTGCATTGGAAATTTAAACAAAAGGGAGAAAGGATCGTAACGCATGAGCGGAGAAAAACGCAGACAGGAAATTATGAAATACATAACAGGAAGCAAAAAACCGGTATCCGGAACCAAGCTGGCAGAGCAGTTTTCTGTAAGCCGTCAGGTCATTGTGCAGGATATCGCGCTGCTTCGGGCGGAGGGGCTGGAAATCCTTTCTACCAACCGGGGATATTTCTGCCATACTCCGGCTCAGTCAGTACGTATTTTTTATGTGATGCATGAGGACAGCCGGATCATGGAGGAACTGAACCTTATTGTGGATAACGGAGGCAAGGTGGAGGATGTGTTTGTCCATCATGAGATTTACGGAGAACTGAGGGCAGAGCTTGCCCTGGACTCCAGAAAAAAGGTCCTGGATTTTGTCCGGGGAATTGAAAGCGGCAAATCCAGCCCGCTTACCACGATCACGTCCGGTTATCATTACCATACTGTTTCCGCAGAGTCTGATGAGATTTTGGATATCATCGAAAAAGAGTTAAGAGAAAAGAATTTTCTGGTACAGAGTTAATAATAGTTAGCTAAGATAAGAGCAAAATCTAAGATAAGAGTAAAAGCTTAGGTAAAAGTAAAAATTAAGGTGAAAATAAAAACAATGGAAGGGGATTATATATGGGATTGATCAAAGCGTTAGCAGGCGCGTCAGGCGGCGTGTTTGCAGATCAATGGAAGGAATATTTTTATTGTGAGGCTATGCCGTCAGATGTTCTGGTTACCAAGGGGCGCAAAAGAATTTCCGGACGTTCCTCCAATAAAAGAGGCTCCGGAAATATTATCAGCAACGGTTCTGTCATTGCGGTTAATGACGGACAGTGTATGATGATCGTGGAGCAGGGAAAGGTTGTGGACGTTTGTGCCGAGCCGGGGGAATATATTTATGACCTGAGCACGGAGCCGTCTTTGTTCTGCGGGGATTTAAGCAGCAATATGGCGGAGGTGTTTGCAAATATCGGCAAGCGTTTTACCTTCGGGGGAGAAGCGCCGAAGGATCAGAGAGTGTATTATATCAATACGAAGGAACTGATGGGAAATAAATACGGAACGCCAAGCCCGATCCCGTTCCGTGTGGTTGATACGAACATCGGGCTGGATATGGACATTTCCATCCGCTGCTTCGGGGAATACAGCTACCGGATCGCCAATCCTATTCTGTTTTATACAAATGTCTGCGGGAACGTGGAAGAGGATTTTACAAGGGAAGCGCTTGACGGACAACTGAAAAGTGAGCTGATGACCGCCCTGCAGCCGGCCTTTGCCAGGATTTCCGCAATGGGAATCCGCTACAGCGCTCTTGCGGGACATACGGCAGAGCTTGCACAGGCTCTGAATCAGGTGCTGTCCGGTAAGTGGAATGACCTTCGGGGGATCCAGATCGTTTCTCTTGGGGTTTCCAGTGTGACGGCATCTGAAGAGGATGAGGCGATGATAAAGGAACTGCAGAGAAACGCCGTTTTCCGTAATCCGACCATGGCTGCGGCTCATATAGCAGGAGCGCAGGCGTCCGCCATGCAGGCGGCAGCCGCAAATAAGAATGCAGGTCCTGCCATGGCATTTACAGGAATGGGAATGGCGGCAAACGCCGGAGGATTTAACGCACAGGATCTTTTCGCCATGGGAGGGCAGATGCAGCAGGCAGCCCCGGCGCAGCAGAATCCGTCGCAGCCTGTTTCACAGCCGTCTTCGGGCGGGACATGGACGTGCAGCTGCGGAACGGTAAATTCCGGCAAATTCTGCAGCGAGTGCGGAAGCCCACGACCTGCACAGGAATGGAGATGTGCCTGCGGTACGGTAAATAAGGGCAGATTCTGTTCCGAATGCGGAAGACCAAGGCCATAAGGGAAGAAAGAGGAAACCTGTATGGATGTATTGAATTATAAATGCCCCAATTGTACTGCCGGACTGGTTTTTGACAGCAAGACACAGAAAATGTCCTGTGAATACTGCGGGAGTACCTTTACCGTAGAAGAACTGGAAGCGCAGAAGGAAGAAGAGCTTCGGGAAGAAAAGGAAAACAGCACCGGCCATTGGGAGGGATTTTCACCGGAGCAATGGCAGAATACGGATATGGAAGGGATGCGGGTCTGGAGCTGCCCTTCCTGCAAAGCGGAGATCATCGCAAAGAGTACTGTCGGAGCTGCAAAGTGTCCTTACTGCGATAATCCTATGATCATGCCGGAGCAGTTCGAGGGCATGTACCTGCCGGATTTTGTGCTTCCCTTTAAAAAATCAAAAAAGGAAGCTGTGGAGGCGCTGAAAAAGCATTACCTGAAAAAGCCCTTTCTTCCGAAGGTATTTAAGGACGAAAACCATCTTCAGGAAATCAAGGCGGTTTATGTGCCGTTCTGGCTGTTTGACCTGGATGCATCAGGGAGATTCCGCTATGAGGGCGTGCGGACACGCTTTTATTCAGACGGCGATTATGAATATACGGAGAGAAGCTATTTTGATATACTCCGCAGAGGCTCAATGAAATTTCGTAAGATTCCTGTGGATGGCTCCGAGAAGATCGACGATACGATGATGGAGGCCATCGAGCCATATGATTACCAGGAGCTTGAGCCGTTTAAGATTTCTTACCTTTCCGGCTATCTGGCAAATAAATATGACGTGGAGCCCGATTCCCTGACCGGACGTGTCCATGAGCGAATCGAGCAGAGCGTAAAAAGCAGCTTCAGGGAGACTGTCGTCGGTTATGATACGATTCTTCCCGGACAGGAGAGCGTCCGTATTGCCAAAAAAGGAGACGTCAAATATGCCCTCCTGCCCGTCTGGTTTTTAAATACCAGATGGAACGGGAAGTCTTATGCTTTTGTTATGAACGGACAGACAGGAAAGCTGATAGGAGATCTTCCGGTGGGAAAGGATCTGGTTGTGAAATACTGGATGCGCCGCCATATCCCTTTGACGGCCGCCATGACGGTGGTTGTTGTGATCCTGCGGCTGATGGGGGTGATATAAGTGAAGAAGCGGTTTGGAATTTTTACGGTTTTTGCATTGATTTTTTTATGCCTCCTGACGATAGCTCCGGTCGGAGTATCAGCCTCGGACAGGGAAAATATCCGGGTTTTTGACGAGTACGGGCTTCTGGATGAAACCCAGGAGGCGGAGCTCAATGAAGAACTTGCGGAAATCCGCGATACCTATCAGTTTGACGCGGTAATCGTGATCACGGAGGATATAAGCGGAGATGAACGTCAGGCAGCGGCGCGGTTTATGCAGGAATACGGCATCGGCTATGGGGAAGAGAAAAACGGCATGTGCATTTACCATCAGCCGGGAAAAAGAAATATTGCGGTGGTATTCCGGGGAGAAGCCCAGTATGCTTTTGACACGAAAATCCAGGATATGCTGCTGGACGACTGCACGGAGAAGCTGAAGGCAGACGACCCCATGGGCGCATACCAGATAACCCTCCGGGATCTGAAGAACGGGCTGGAAAGATTTGCGCAGGGAAAAAAGGTGCGTCCCATGGATGTCAGCGGAGACGGAATCGTAGGCTTTGCCCTTATATGGCTTCTGATCTCCCTTGCAGTGACGGCGGTTCCGGTATTGCTTATGGTATTATATCAAAAAAGCAGGATGAAGACAGCCGTGGCACAGAGAAACGCGGATTTTTATATTCCGTCAGACGGCTTCCGTCTTGATATGGAACGTGACATTTATGTAAGGACAGCTACTACGCGCCGCAAGATCGAGAAATCAGATAACTCCGGTCCGGGAGGCAGTTCAGGAAGCTTCAGCTCGGGCGGAGAGAGCTTTTCTGGCTCCAGCAGGAATTATTAGAACTCCTGACAATACATCAGGGAATTTGGGATTGCGTAAGCAACTGCTGTTCAAGGCTATGGTATATTTTGAACACATCCGGGAAAATCACTTTTACTCCATGCTTTGCCATAGCCAGAACATCCCGTGCGTTTTTAATCACATCGGCAGCCACACGATTGTCAATCCGGATCGGGCAATGATTCTTGTCTATGTATGGGGTGAGATAATTGCCTGTTGCCGGACACATATTTTGGATTAAAAAGGCGGTATCCCGCCCGAGCACCATTCCGAAACGGATGGTATTGCAGCGCCCGTATTTTTTGATTTTGTCCTGTTCAATCTGCTTGAATTTTTTATATTGGGATGAAATAGGAACGATCCAATAAATCTCTGGATTTTTAGTATCGGCAAATGTGAAAAAACAAGGTCGCTTGTGCGGAGAACCGTCTATCATATCTTTGTTTTTCATTAGCTTATCATCGGGAAAATCCAAATAATACTGATCTGATAAAAAATAAAACTGAGCATCAGGCATAGAAATACCTCCCAGGTATAAGAGTAAAGCCCTGCCTTCCGACAGAGCCTTACAAACATTTTAATCCCGATCATTTATAAGCCGCATATCGGGGAGCGGCACTATTTGTAATCCTGACCATTTATAAGCCGCATATCAGGGAGCGAACACTATTTTATGGGTATCCCTACCCTGTACTATTATTATACGCAGCCGCTTTAATCATGTCAATAGGTTTCAAAAAATTAACCGTTTCTTCTCACTTGTTTACGTCAATATAGCTGTACAGCGTATACTTGGAAATCCCGAAATAGTTGGCAACCTTATCCCCTGATTTGGTGATCAGAAAGGCGCCGGAATCATTCAGGAACTGTATGGCCGTCACCTTGTCCTCCTTGTTCATTAAAGCTACGGGCTTGCCTACCAGGGCAACGGATTCTTCGATCAGGTGATCTAAAAGGTCGTTGACATTGTGGGTGATCTCCCGTGGCTTCTCTTCTTTGTTTACAGGGGTGACAAGAGAATGCAGGGCGCTTTCGATCATTGTAAGCTTGGTGATATCATAGTTGATGCCGAAAATATAATGCAGGGTTCCGTCATCATCAGTAATGTAAGAGGTACTGCATTTGAGAATTTTGCCGTCTGAGGTCTTCATCAGGTAGCCTGCATGATCCTCCGGGATTTCCTGATGCTTCTTTTGCTTGCGGATAGCATCAAAGACGGCATTGGATGGGCCATCTCCTATGGTGCGGTTGGTAACATGTCCGTTTTCGATATGGACGATGGAATGCTCCGGATCCTGAGTCTTCAGATCGTGGATGACGATCTCACAATCCGGGCCGAATTGTGAAGCAAGATCATGGGCAATCTGTTTTAATATGGTAAGCCGTCCCATTTCAATTCCTCCTTGCGATCATTTCGTTTAACAGTCTGTCTCTATGCTTACTATAGCACATTTCACCTAAAATAAAAAGATTTTTTACAAAAAAATTATGTTTAGCTAAAAGAATTTGCCTAAATTATCCGGAACAGTTGAAGATGAAAGAAAATAATGGTATATTGAAAGCAAGTCGTGCAGCGACCTGCTTTCATGAGCATGCAGCAAAGCGGAATGCGAATATCCGCTTTACAGAAAAGAAGCAGTACAGCAGAAATAAATACCGTGCATGGTATGACATGCTTTGCAGAAGGTATACGGAGAGAGCTTTCAATATGACATACAGGAAAGGAGAGCATATGAAATATTTATTAAAAAACGGTATCGTAGTATCCGGAGAGAAGTCTGAGCAGATGGATGTATTGATCGACGGTGAAAAAATACAGGAAATAGGCCGTGGGCTTTGCGCACAGGACGCAGAAACCATCGATGTTACAGGTAAGCTTTTGTTTCCGGGTTTTATTGACGGACATACGCATTTTGACCTGGAGGTCGCAGGGACGGTGACGGCGGATGATTTTGAGACGGGCACCAGGGCCGCCCTGCTTGGAGGCACTACGATGGTCATTGACTATGCCTCACAGGAGAAAGGCGGGGGCACCCTTAAGGAAGGGCTTCAGAAATGGCACAAAAAAGCCGACGGGAAATGTTCCTGCGATTATTCCTTCCATATGTCTGTGGTGGAATGGAATGAGGAAACGGAAAAGGAAATTCAGGATATGATCGATGAGGGGATCACCAGCTTTAAGCTGTACATGACTTATCCTGCCATGATGGTAGATGACTGCGATATGTACAAAATCCTGAAAAAGCTTGCGGAATGCGGCTGCTTTGCCGGGGTGCACTGTGAGAATGCCGGAGTCATTGACGCCCTGACCGCCCGTGCAAAGGCGGAGGGCCGTTTAGGGCCGGAGAATCATCCGCTGGTACGTCCGGATACGCTGGAAGCGGAAGCCGTGCACCGCCTGCTGGTAATCGCAAAAGAGGCAGACGCTCCGGTTATGGTCGTTCATCTGACAAATCAGAAAGCATACGAAGAGATTAAAAGAGCGCGGGAGCAGGGACAGGAGGTCTATGCGGAAACGTGTCCCCAATATCTTCTTTTGGAGGACAGCGTATATTCCCGCCCCGGCTTTGAAGGCGCAAAGTTCGTCTGCGCGCCTCCTATCCGTAAGAAAAAGGATCAGGACTGTCTCTGGAGGGCGCTTGCAGAGGAACAGATCCAGACGGTCGCCACAGACCAGTGCAGCTTTACCATGGCGCAGAAGGAGCTTGGAAGGGAGGATTTTACCAAAATCCCGGGAGGCCTTCCGGGCGTGGAGACCAGGGGGACTCTTTTGTATACCTACGGCGTCCGTACCGGTAAAATAACCCGGGAGCAGATGTGTAAGCTTTTAAGTGAAAATGCTGCAAAGCTTTATGGGGTCTATCCGCAGAAGGGAGTTCTGCTGCCGGGAAGCGACGCGGATATCGTGGTTTTTGATCCTGAGAAGGAAAGTGTGATCTCAGCGGAAACACATGCCTGTCATACGGATAATAATCCTTTTGAGGGCTTTGCGCTGCACGGAGGGATCGACAGGGTATTTTTAAGAGGAAATCTGGCAGTGGAAGACGGAAAGATCGTAAAGGAAAAGCTCGGCAGATTCATTTCCAGAGGGAAAATACAAAAGAATAACATGTAAGATGAAATTATCGGAATATGAACCAAATAGGTTCTAATCTGTTGACATTACGCACCTGATCGCATATAATTGATATAAAAAAGGAGGCGCGTACTATGGCACAGGCAACTTTCAGTGTCCGTATGGACGAAACATTAAAAAGGCAATTTGATAGTCTTTGTCAGGACTTTGGCATGACTGCCACAACGGCAATCAATGTTTTCGCAAGGGCAGTTGTCCGGGAACGTAAAATTCCCTTTGAGATTTCCGCTCCAGAGCCTGCTGTTACAAGAGAAGGGGCGCTGCAGGCGTTCACGGCGCTGCGGGCGCAGGCGAAGGCAAACGGTGTAGCTGATTTGTCTTTGGATGAAATCAATGAGGAAATCAATCTTACGCGCCGGGAGGCGGAGATATGATCTGTTATGCTGTAATCGACACCAATGTACTGGTATCCGCCATGCTTTCCAGCAAGGATGACTCCGCCACAGTACAGGTGGTTTCCAGAATGCTCCGGGGCGAAATTATTCCCATTTACAGCAGCATCATTACGAAAGAATATCGGGAAGTTTTAAGCCGGCGCAAGTTTGGTTTTGCCGGGGAACTTGTCGACTACCTTCTTGCGTCAGTAGAAAAATACGGTATTCTGGTTGCCCCATCCTCTTCCGGAATTGTGCTTCCCGACATGAAGGATGTTCCGTTTTATGAGGTGGTGCTGGAAAAAAGGGCTGACAGCGCTTATCTGGTAACAGGAAATATCAAACACTTCCCCAGGGAGCCTTTCGTTGTAACGCCGCGGGAACTGCTGAATATTCTGGATCAAAAGCATCCGGCTAAGTAGGATGCAATACCCCTGCAGGAATCAATGTCTGACACTGATTTCCGCAGGGGTATTTTGTTATGAAACCGCTTACAAGTCGATGCTGATATTCTGTTCCTTAATGTTGTGTTTCTTTGCATATCCGGTGAGGATCAGCGTCAGGGCACCGTCTCCGGTTACGTTGCATGCAGTACCGAAGCTGTCCTGCAGGGCAAAAATCGTAAGCATCAGGGCTGTACCTGCATCATCGAAGCCCAGAACGCCTGTAATAATACCAAGGGACGCCATAACGGTTCCTCCCGGAACACCAGGTGCGCCAATGGCAAAAATGCCAAGGAGTACGCAGAACAGAAGCATGGTTCCAAGAGACGGAACAGAGCCGTACAGAATCTTGGAAATAGTCATACAGAAGAATACCTCTGTCAATACGGAGCCGCACAGATGGATGTTGGCAAACAGCGGAATACCGAACTGTACCATATCCTTGCGGAGTGGTTTTGCTTTGCCTGCACACTGCAGGGCAACTGCAAGAGTAGCGGCGGAGGACATGGTTCCTACCGCGGTAAGGTAAGCAGGACCGTAATGCTTTACAACCTCCATTGGATTCTCTTTGGAGTATACGCCTGCCAGAAAATACAGCAGAGCCATCCAGATAAAATGCCCGATCAATACGATCACGATAACCTGCAAAAATACCGGAAGCTGTTTTGTGATGGAGCCTTCATAGGCAAGGCCGCAGAAGGTAAAGCCGATGAAAACCGGAAGGATCGGAATGATGATCTTGGAAACCAGTGAAAGAACGATCTTCTGAAATTCGTCCAGGATTCCGGTGATCAATTTTGCCTTATTCCAGGTTGCGGCGAGGCCAATCATAACAGAGAAGACCAGCGCGCTCATAACGGGCATGATCTGCGGGATCGCAAGCTCAAATACGATATCCGGAAGCTCCTTTAAGCCCTCCACGTCTGTGGCGATGGAAAGGTGAGGAATCAGCGTATATCCGGCTACCATGGAAAACAGCGCTGCGCCAAGAGAAGATACATACGCAATGACAATGGCAACCCCAAGCATACGGGAAGCGTTGCTCCCAAGCTTGGTAATGGACGGCGCGATGAAGCCGATGATGATCAGCGGTACGCAGAAGTTGATCACCTGTCCGAGAATATACTTTAAGGTAACCACAACATTCAGAAGCGCAGTCGTCAGCCCGGAACTGTCAGTGACATTAAAAATCAAACCGAAAACGATACCGAGTACTACGCCGACCAGAAGCTTAAACGGCAGGCTGCTGAAAAAACTGTTTTTTTTCATAAGAAAGATCCCCCTTCTAAGATATTGCTGTAAGTATTATAATATAATGTATGCCTGATTAACGGCAGTTAAGTCTGTACTGTTAATCTGACAGCAGTCAAATCTGCATTATGATTCAAACGGCAGTTAAAACTGTACTGCCAATCTAACAATATTGATCTACATTGACACGGTCGATCATGACATTCAGGATTTCCGTATCCGTAGCACGCATCCCCACACGGCCGATATAGCCCATGCTTTTGATGGTTTCTTCCACATCCCCTTTGATGATTCCTTCGCCGGGAAGGAAACTCTTGTTCTGGATGCTCAGGTTGAATGCCATAAGCGCGGCATCTACGGAAGATGCGATCTTGGCAGCACAGGAAGGCTTGGCCCCGTCACAGACGATACCGCCTACATTGCCCAGCGTGTTGATGATGGTTAAGGATACCTGCTCATAGCTTCCGCCGTACATATAGGTAATGCCGGCTCCGGCTCCGCAGGCAGCGCTTACCGCGCCGCAGTAGGCAGAAAGACTGCCGATATAATATTTCTGGTGGATGGCAATAAGGTTGCTGACTACTAAAGAGCGATACAGCTTGGTTTTGGAAACCTCCCATTCCTCCGCATAGGCGATAACAGGCAGGGAAACAGTCATTCCCTGATTGCCGCTTCCGGAATTAATGACTACCGGCATGGAACAGCCGCCCATACGTGCGTCGCTCCCGGCAGCAGCCCTTGCACATGCGCGGGTAGTCACGCTCTTGCCCCATACGTGCATGAGCGTCTTGCCGATCTGGGCGCCGTAATTATTATCAAGGCCCTCCTGGGCAATTGCGGTGTTCATCCGGACTTGGCGTCCGATCACCTCTTCGATGTCCTCCATTTTAACCTGATCGGCAAATTCCAGAATGTCTTTTACGGTAAGCATGGATTTGTCAATGCCGGCATCCTCTGTCTCAGCTTCTTCAGGCTGATCGAGAATGACCTCACCGTCCTTTACGATCCTGGTAATATTGGTGTGCTGGTTGATAATGGTAACCTCCGCATAATGGTCGTCCTTAACAACCCTGGCAACTATGTACAGGTTAGCAACTCCCTCCACAAGGGAACAGGAACAGATGTGTTTTGCAACAAGCTCCCTGGTTCTCTCGATGTGCTCCGGCGTGATTCCTTCCAGAACCTCAAGAACCTTGTCCGCATTGCCGCCTACAGCTCCGAGAACTGCCGCTACGTCAATGCCTTTCAGCCCGCCGGAATTGGGAACGGTAACACCCTTGACATTTTTGATGATGTTGCCGCTGCAGCTCATCTCGATGGCGTCAGGGAAGCAGCCCAATACCTGCCTGGCCTTGGCGGCCGCATAGGCAATGGCAATGGGTTCCGTACAGCCCAGCGCAGGAACCAGTTCATGCTTTAAGATGTTCAGATAGTTTGCATAGAGTGCAGAATCCATCTCGTCTCTCATCTCCATTTTTTGTAAAGCACTTGTGCAATTATTATAGTATATTTTTTTATAGAAGACAATCTTTATTTAATATTTACAAAAAAATCTTTTTTTGATATGCTTAAAGAGTTAAAAAAACTTGAATTTTCAACATGCGCATCAACAATTTACTAAGTTGAAAAAATAGAAAAAATATAGGGAGAAGTTATGTATAAAAGAATTTATGAGTGTCTGGAAGAGAAAGGGATAGTAAAGTCTGCCGTGGCGCTGAACGGAAGCTTTGCCGGAAGCAGATGTATCTGTGAGGACGGGAAATGTATTCCATCAGAAGAAGGGATATCAGCCCGGATGGATTGGATGCCTTACGAAAATATAATCGGAAAAACAGAAGAAACCGCTGTGGTGGAGCAGGACGGGACAGAGCTTTTGGTGGAGATTTTCCGGAAAAATCCCCGGCTGATCATTCTGGGCGGGGGCCATGTTTCCTGTCCGGTAGCAAAAATCGGGAAAATGCTGGGATTTTGTGTTACGGTTATGGACGACCGTAGGGATTTTCTTACAGAAGAACGCTTTCCGGACGCGGACGAGAGGATTTTGGGAAGCTTTGAGGAATTATCAGAGAAAATCCCGCCCTATGAAAATGCTTATTATGTGGTAGTGACAAGAGGGCATCAGGGAGATTCCCTCTGCGCAAGGCAAATTCTGAGAAGACCCTATGTGTATTTTGGGATGATCGGAAGTAAAACAAAGGTACGGCTCACCCGTGAAAAGCTTCTTAACGAAGGCTTTACGCCTGCGCAGCTTGATTCCATCCATGCTCCCATTGGACTTCCCATCGGCGGGCAGCTTCCGGAAGAGATTGCCGTCAGTATTATGGCAGAGATCGTCCAGACAAAGAACGCGCATTATACGGCGTTTACGGACGAGAGGGTAGCGCAGGCTGTCCTTGAGGGAAATCGGGGAACAATGCTCACCATCATAAAAAAATCCGGTTCCTCTCCCAGAGGGACAGGAAGCAAAATGTTTGTCTGCTGTGACGGAACGGTGTACGGCAGCATCGGCGGAGGAAGTGTGGAGTACGAAGCAGTGAAGCATGCAATGGAGGGCAGCGTGGAGTACGAAGCGGCGAAGCATGCAATGGAGGGCAGCGTGGAGCATGAAGCAGTGAAACATGCGGCTGAAGGAAGAGAAACAGAAATACAGCGCTATGATCTGTCTATCAGTGACGACAGAAATCTCGGTATGATTTGCGGGGGGAAGGTGGAGGTTCTGTTTGAGAAAATCTGACAAAACACAACAGAAATAAGAAAATAAGAGAAATCCAGATGAAAATCCGGATGAAATTTGATATATTTTAAACAATTGTTGTGTTTTAGGGGAAAGGATGATAGAATAAAAATTATCAATAAGTACCGGACTTTTAAGGGTCATACCTGCAAAGAATGGACAGTCAGTATCATAAAATATCAGAGCTTCACCTCTGCTGAAAACTCGTTAGCGATTTTTTGCGTGAGATTCGGGTCAGCTATGCAGACATACAGAAGGTGATGCAATGCAGTAGCAGCAGTGATTATGAACCGGTGTCCAGAAGACATCGGTTTTTTGTATATTAGAAAAGTATTCCATATCGCTCTGAAGCGTACAATACTGAACTTTCCTAATATACAAAAAATTACGGGCATTTAAGGATTTTTATGAGACAAAAGTGACAGGACAGAAGGAGACAGGAAATGGAGACAAGAATTGCAGTGATTGCCATTATCGTGGAGGATCGCTCCCGGAGTGAAGAATTGAACCAGATTCTTCATATGTACGGAGAGTATATTGTGGGAAGAATGGGGGTTCCATACCGTGAAAAGGGTATTTCCGTGATCAGTGTGATCCTGGATGCGCCTCAGGAAAAAATCAGCGCACTTTCCGGAAAACTGGGAATGCTTAAAGGAGTTTCCAGTAAGACCGTGTATTCCAGACTGCCGGAGAGATCCCGGAACTGATTGAGATTAAAACATTGGGATAAGAAAGCGAGGAAACAAAAATGTATGATGTTCACTCAACCAAAGCAACAGAATTTATCGATCATCAGGAAATTCTGGACACGCTGGAGTACGCAAAGGCAAATAAGGACGACCGTGAGCTGGTAGACAGCCTTATCGAGCGGGCGCGGGACTGCAAGGGGTTAAGCCACAGGGAGGCGGCTCTCCTTCTGGAATGCGACGACCCGGCGCTGATTGAAAAGATGTATAAGGTGGCCAAGGAGATCAAGCAGAAATTCTACGGCAACCGTATCGTCATGTTTGCGCCGCTGTATTTGTCCAACTACTGCATCAACGGCTGTGTATACTGTCCTTACCATGCAAAAAATAAGCATATCCGCAGAAAAAAGCTGACCCAGGAGGAAATCCGTCAGGAGGTTATTGCCCTGCAGGATATGGGGCATAAGAGACTTGCCCTGGAGACGGGCGAGGATCCCAAAAACAATCCTATCGAGTATGTGCTGGAAAGTATCAAAACCATTTACAGTATTAAGCATAAGAACGGCGCCATCCGCCGGGTCAATGTAAATATTGCGGCGACCACCGTGGAGAATTACCGGAAGCTGAAGGAAGCCGGGATCGGCACCTATATTCTGTTCCAGGAAACCTATAATAAAGAAAGCTACGAGGCTCTTCATCCTACAGGACCCAAGAGTGATTATGCCTATCATACGGAGGCTATGGATCGGGCTATGGAAGCCGGAATCGATGATGTAGGCTGCGGCGTTCTGTTCGGGCTGGAAACCTACCGCTATGACTTTGTAGGTATTTTAATGCACGCGGAGCATCTGGAAGCGCGCTTTGGCGTAGGGCCGCATACTATCAGCGTGCCGCGTATCTGTCCGGCAGACGATATCGATACCGCGGATTTCTCCAATGCCGTACCGGATGATATGTTCCAGAAGATCGTAGCGGTCATCCGCATTGCCGTTCCGTATACCGGAATGATCATTTCCACCCGGGAGTCCCCCAAGTGCAGGGAAAAGGTTCTGGATCTGGGTATTTCCCAGATCAGCGGCGGCTCCAGAACCTCCGTCGGCGGATATGTGGAGGAAGAGCAGGAAGAGGAAAATTCCGCGCAGTTTGATGTCAGCGACAGAAGAACACTGGATCAGGTGGTGAACTGGCTTCTGGAACTTGGATATATTCCAAGCTTCTGTACGGCCTGTTACAGAGAAGGGCGTACGGGAGACCGTTTCATGTCCCTTGTAAAATCCGGCCAGATTGCAAACTGCTGCCATCCCAATGCGCTGATGACTCTGAAGGAATATCTGGAGGATTATGCTTCCCCGGAAACAAAAGCAAAAGGCCTGGAGGTCATTGAGCGTGAGCTTACAAATGTAGAGCGCGAGAAAACAAGAGAAATCTGCAGGAGACATTTAAAGGAAATTGAAGAGGGAAGCCGTGATTTCCGGTTCTGATATCCGGGACAGTTCATCTGCCGCCTTTGTGAATACCAGCAGCCAGCGCACGGCCTGGGAGAAAACAGTAACCAGCCGGCAGCAATGCATGTGTCTTATGAAAAAGTGCTTGCCAAACACTGTACAGATAAGGTATAGTGTTGGAGAGTGGATGCCGATTGTAGATTGAAGCAAAGGAGGAACAATATAATGATGAAAAAATGCAGATTGCTTGTTTTGCTGCTTGGTTTGACGATCTGTGCGTCAGGCTGCGGCTTCGATACCGGCGGAGAAGACTCCACTGTAACGGTTATTAAAGCGACCCCGACTCCGGAACCAACCCCGACTCCGGAAGTAACTCCCACCCCGGAAGCTACTCCCACTCCGGTACCGGTTATTGAGCAGACGGCCAGCGGCGTTAATGTAGAGAAGAAGGAAGGCACCTACTATGCTACAACGGATGTTAATCTCCGCGCGGACTGTAATACAGAAGCAGATATTATGTCAAGCGTAACTGCCGGAGCAGAGCTTAAGAGCACAGGCGTTACTGAGAACGGATGGATAGAGGTTTCCCATGAGGGCCTGACCTTATACGCCAGCCAGGATTATGTGACGACGACACCGCCGGCGGGCACAGAGACTGCAGCAGGTACAGAAACGGCTGCGGGCACAGAGGCTGCAGCACAGTAAAGGAGAGTGGCAGGACATGGAAAAAATCGCAAGCTTTACCATAGACCATCTGAAATTGCAGCCGGGGATCTATGTATCCCGTAAGGACAAGGTAGGGGGAAGCGTAGTCACGACCTTTGATATCCGCATGACCTCACCCAACGAAGAACCCGTGATGAACACAGCGGAGCTTCATACCATTGAACACCTTGCCGCCACATATCTCCGCAACCATAAGGAGTTCGGGCAGAAGATGATCTACTGGGGGCCTATGGGCTGCCGTACAGGTAATTATCTGCTTTTAAACGGGGACTATGAATCAAGAGACATTGTGCCGCTGATGATAGAAACCTTTGAGTTTATCCGTGATTTTGAAGGCGAGGTGCCCGGCGCGTCCGCCAAGGACTGCGGCAACTATCTGGATATGAATCTGGGAATGGCCAAATATCTGGCAAAGAAATATCTGGAGGAAGTCCTCTATGATATCCGTCCGGACAGACTGGTTTATCCGGAATGAGAATGAAGCAGAAATAGAAACAGGACATAAGAGAGCCGCAGCCCGGCAGAGAGATCGCTCTGCCGGGCTGCGGCTGTTTTTGTGGTAATCAGTTTTGCATAGCGATCTCCTTCAGGAAATCCTTGATAAAAGGAAGGGCGGCGCCTATGGAAACCGCGTCATTGCGGCATTTTCCCTGAATAATGTACGAAACGTCATCCTGAAATGTGGAACGCTTTGATACATTTCCCCTTATGGCATAAATATCCCCTTCCGTGAAATAAGAGGTGATATTTCCTCCGAGAATAACAGCGCTTTCGATCACCATGTGAAGATTATTGATAAGTATGGACAAATACTGCAGGTAATCCTCCCATCTTTTCTGGCAAACAAGGTCGCCCTGTTCTTTTCTGGCAAAAAATTCATCCAACTCCATGTCGGTTCCTATAAGATAATTTCCGGAACAGTAGCATTCCGCGCAGCCACGCTTCCCGCAGTAGCAGTCGATTCCGTCAGGAATAAGAGTCATATGCTCAAAGGTACCGGATTTCCCGGTAAGGCCGTTTTGAAGCTCCCCGTTAATGATGATAGCTCCCCCGAGATGCTGGCCAAGGGAGAGATAGATGGCGTCTTTGATCTCCGGGTTTTCCCAGAGTTCACTGGTAGACGCGCATTCTGCATCGTGTATAAATTTGCACGGAACAGAAAAATAATCAGAAAACATATGGATGGAAAGTCCTGTACAATCCAGAATTTTTCCGTAGGTCATCTGCGAACCGTCCGGGGAAGCCAGTCCCTGCATTCCTAATCCGATTCCAAGGATTTGATCTTCATTGTATTTATATTTTTGAAGAAATTCTTTTACAATTCTCTGCAATTCCCCGAAATATACCTGATCCGGGGAAAAATTCAGCTTGTATTTTTCTTTTGCTTCTTTTTTTCCATACAGGTTTAAAGCAGTAACATAAACATTCCTGGCCAGAATTTCGATCCCTACAGAAATTCTGGCGGTGGGAATGATCTGATAAGCTATTGCCCGTCTGCCCACAGTGGACATTAACTGCCCGGATTTTTCAATTAGATTTTCGTTTAACAGGGTGGCAAGATGCTGAGATACCGTCGGAAGACTGATCGTAAGCGCATTTGCCATGGTCTGCTTGGAGCATCCGGGGTTCTGGTAAATATAGTGATAAATATCCGACAAATTTTTTTTCTTAATATCAGAGAGAGAAAATGTGTCCATAGTTGACTCCTTTCCTATATGTCTATTTACATTCGCAAAACTCGCGCTTAAGCGCTTTTGCGTTTGCTATTGCAGTTGCGTTTTGCTCATTAGAGGGGTGGGTTGATAATCCAACCATTTAATAAAACAATTATACAATTTTATTTTTAAAATTGGAAGTGGAAAAGTGTTGTATATATCGCACAAAAACGACCCTTAATATTTGGTAAAAATGAAATATTGAACAATTTTATAAAACGTGTTATTATAATATCGCATTAAAGAAAATTGTTTTACAAAACAAAAATATAAAACGATTTTAAAGATGAAAAAAAGAAAAGGAGAACGGAAATGGGTATTATTGAAAAAATGAAATTGGATGGCAAAAAAGGATTTGTTACCGGAGCGGCAAGGGGAATCGGCAAATGTACGGCGACAGCATTCGCAGAAGCAGGCGCAGATGTAGCGATTGTGGATCTTGACTTTGAAGAAGCAAAGAAGACAGCAGCAGAGATTGCTGAAAAAACAGGCAGAAAGGTCATTGCGATCAAAACAGACTGTACAGACAAGGAACAGGTAGACGCAATGGTAGCGCAGGTTGTGAAAGAACTCGGCGGCCTTGATTTCTGCCACAACAATGCAGGTATCTGCATTAACGCTCCGGCTGAAGAGATGACATACGAGCAGTGGTATAAGGTGATCAACATTAACCTGAACGGTATTTTCCTTACAGATATCGCAGCAGGAAAATATATGCTGGAAAACGGCGGAGGTTCTATTATCAACACCGCTTCCATGTCAGCACATATCGTAAACGTTCCGCAGCCCCAGTGCGCATACAACGCTTCAAAGGCAGCGGTGATTCAGCTTACCAAATCACTGGCCATCGAGTGGGCAAAACGCGGAGTACGTGTAAACAGCATCAGCCCGGGATATATCGGAACAGAGCTGACTCTGAATTCCCCGACACTGATCCCACTGATCGAAAAATGGAATGAGATGGCGCCGCTGGGAAGAATGGGAAAACCGGAAGAACTGGAATCCATCTGCGTATATCTTGCCGGTGATACAAGTACATTTACAACAGGTTCTGATTTTATTATCGACGGAGCATTTACCTGCTTCTAAATCGCTGCGAACAGTATTGCGGGCAGTCGGCATCTGCAATATCATACAGAGCGTGTCCGGAACCGGATTGGCAGGATGCATTTCCTCTCTGAGGAAATGCATCTGCGGACATACTCTAGGAAGATGAGGAAATGAATGGATAAAAAGGAATTAATTATAAACGGAAAAACCGCTCTTGGTATTGAACTGGGTTCTACCAGAATTAAAGGGGTTTTGATAGATTTTCAGGGAAACGTTCTGGCAGTAGGCATACATGACTGGGAAAATTCTTTTATCGACAATATCTGGACATACAGCCTGGAAGAAATTCACAGTGGAATCCGCCATTGCTACAGTTCATTAAGAGAAGACGTAGAGCAAAAATACGGTATTGTTCTGCAGAGCATCGGCGCGATCGGAGTGAGCGCCATGATGCATGGATATATGGCATTAGATAAAGACGGCGTACAGGTGGCTCCGTTCCAGACATGGAGAAATACAAATACACAGAAGGCAGCAGACGAACTGACAGAGCTTTTTGATTTTAATATTCCTCTCCGCTGGACAGTAGCTCATTTATACCAGCGGATTTTAGACAGGGAAGAACATGTAAAGAAGCTTGGATATGTTTCCACTCTGAGCGGATATATTCACTGGAAACTCACCGGGCAGAAGGTGATTGGAATCGGCGATGCGGCAGGAATGTTCCCTATTGATTCAGAAGCGCATGACTATGATGCGGCTATGGTAAACAAATTTGACGCTTTGCTGGAACCGTACGGATACTCCTGGAAGCTCAGGGACATTTTCCCAAAGGTGCTTGTGGCAGGTGAAAGCGCCGGAATTCTGACAAAAGAGGGCGCTGAATTTCTTGATGAGACAGGAAATCTGCGGGCGGGAATTCCTCTTTGTCCTCCTGAAGGGGATGCCGGAACCGGAATGACGGCGACCAATTCTGTAGCGCCGAGGACCGGAAATGTCTCCGCCGGAACCAGTACCTTCGCAATGCTCGTGTTGGAAAAGAAACTGAGCAAAGTCTATCGTGAAATCGATATGGTAACGACTCCTACAGGATTTCCGGTTGCCATGTCTCATGCAAACAACGGAACTTCGGATCTGAATGCATGGGTAGGACTGTTTGGAGAATTCTGTGAGCTGATGGGAATCCAGGCGGATGCGGGAACATTATTTGAAAAGCTTTATACGCAGTCCTTAAAGGGCGACAGCGACTGCGGAGGACTTCTTGCATACGGATACTATTCCGGTGAAAATATCACCATGATCAATGAAGGACGCCTTGCATTTCTTCGCACGGCAGAAAGCAGATTTAATCTTGCGAACTTTATGAAAGTGCATCTTTATACATCATTGGGCGCAGTCAAAGTGGGACTGGACATCCTGATGGGGGATGAAAAAGTAAAGGTTGACCGTATCATGGGCCATGGAGGCTTCTTTAAAACAAAAGGCGTAGGACAGAGATATCTGGCCGCAGCCTTCCAGGCGCCGGTTACTGTCATGGATACGGCCAGCGAGGGCGGCGCATGGGGAATTGCACTGCTTGCGGCATTCCTGATCGACAGGAATCAGGATGAGAAGCTGGAAGACTATCTTGAGACACGTATTTTCAAAGGGTTATCCGGAGAAACGCTGACGCCGGATGCAAAAGATATAGAAGGATTCAATGTATTTATGGAGCGGTATAAAGCAGGCCTTTCCATTGAGAAGTGTGCAATTGAAGTGATGAACTGGTAAGGAGGAAGATATGGGAAAATGGGGAAAACGTATAGGGTACGGTATTGGGGATCTTGGATGTAATCTTGTTTTCAGCACAATGGCATCCTATCTCATGGTTTTTTACACAGATGTATTTGGGATCTCTGCAGCGGCAGCAGGTACCATGATGCTGGTTACGAAGTTTATTGATGCGCTGACAGATACGGGAATGGGCCTGCTTGTTGACAGAACACATACAAAATGGGGGCAGGGGCGGCCTTATTTCCTTATTGGGGCCATACCGTTTGCGATATTTACCTTTTTGACATTTTATATTCCGGATCTGGGAAGCACCGGAAAGGTGGTATGGGCTTATGTGACCTACTGTCTGCTCTGTACGGCGTATACAGTAGTAAATATCCCTCTTAACACGATCGTCCCGAGACTTACTTCTGATATTCACGAACGTGATATTCTGGTGTCTACACGAATGGTATGCGCAATGGCAGGTACAGCGATCGTAATGTCGATCACAGCGCCGTTGGTAGAGTTTTTCGGAAAAGGAAACGAAGCAAAAGGTTATCTTATTACAATGACTATTTACGGTATTGCAGCGATGATCATCTTTTTTATTACCTTTGCAAGCACCGAAGAGGTTGTTCCTCCGTCTGTTACCCAGAAGCATACCTCTCTTATTCAGGACTTCAAAGGCCTTACAGGGCAGGCATGGATTCTCTTTTTGCTGAATCTGTTTTATTTTTCGCTTTATGTAGTCAGAAGCACTACTGTTATCTATTACTTTAAATACAATCTGAACAGAACAGAATGGCTGTCCCTGGTTGGAATACTTGGAATCCTGTCCGGACTTCCGATGCTGCTTGCTCTTCCGTCATTGGAGAAGAGATTCAGCAAAAAGAATCTGATGTTCTTCAGTATCGCACTGTACATTGCCGGAGACCTGCTGATCTTTGTAGGAAGAAATTCCGCATTCTGCCTGCTGGCAGGGTTAGTGATCACCGGACTTGGAATCTATGGTATTTTTGGAATTACATTTGCAATGC
>JAUNGB010000086.1 GCA_030524715.1 Eubacteriales bacterium
CGCCCAGCTCTCATCCATAGCGGATTTGGCAATCATGGAGATACGACCCTGCTCATCCAGAAAGCGCCTCCGAATATTGATGACCTCCGGCAGATCCAGATTGTACCAGCGAACCTGTCCATTATCTAACCGATAGACTCGTGTATCCAGGCCGCAGGCGATGTTGACGACGGTCGCATCCGGATTCTCTTCTAAGAAAGCGCTCACCATCCGATCCAACAGAATGGTGCGGGCGATGACGCCGCTGCTCATGGCCGCATCCTTTTCCGCTTTGGAAAAGTCATAGTCCAACTGCTTTACAATCTCTATGGCCTTTTTATCATAGAATTTATGTTCCCTCTTTTGAGAATGGGCTGCCCGGGCAAACAATGTCTGCAGCATGGTCTCTGGCACACCCTGAATATTTACTTTTTCCATGTTTCTCATTCTCCTTTTTATGGGATTATAGAATGCAGCGTTTTTCCGAAAGGCGCCCTCTATCGGATAAGCATTCCAATTCCGGCACAGAACAGCCGTAAGCGGCGCAGATATGTCCGCCCAAGTTTGCCTGCTTCCGTTACTCCCGGTCTCCTGTGATGAAATAGTCGCAGTATTCCCCGCCTGAAGCAATGGTCTGCTGACGGTGCAGTACACCGTGCTGAAGACCGATCATCACCCCGTCCAGCTCGCACAGCAGCGGCATCAACTCACCGACGCCAAGCCTTTCACAATAAGCGCAGATGGGACAGCGGGTGATACGGTAGTAGCAGGCACCCTCGTAGGGCTTTCCCTCAAAGTCCACCTTAAAAGAGCTGGGATACTGCCGTTCCCGTTCCGGAGTGTACCATTTCACATACTTCAGAATGCTCTTTTGGTTGGCCAGCTTTCCTTTTGGCGTGTTCAGATCCATCATGGAAAAATAGAACTTCACATGATACAAACTGCGCCGCATCATCTCCTGAACCACCTCAGGCGCAATTTTTTTGCCACTTGCTATGTAAGGTGCCACAAAAGCCAAAGCAAACAACTCATTATAGGCCATTGGATTGCCGTCCCCGATATCTTCTGCCTCAGTCACCAACTTTCTGTACAGGCTATGAGCGCTTTTCATTGTATCCCTTGCAAACTCTTTTCCATATTGCTCAGACAGCACCTTTTTCATCGTACTGCGAAACAATGCAAAATAGAATCCATTATACTTCATAAGTCCTCCTGTCTTCCCCAAAACAGTCAGCCCCCTGCAAAACCGCCCTCTGATTCTAACTCATTTTGAAGTATCTATACTATATCATATGGGCAGCAAATTAGCAACAACTAACCACATAGATTCTCTACTGCGCCGGACACCTTTCAGCACAAAGCCCGCAACTGACACACTTATCTTTTCTTACACAACAGCTTCAACCAGCACCTTATCGCCAAACTGTATCTTCTTCAGCCCTTTTTTCTTTTTCTTATTGAAGTCGAAGCTCAGCATATATCCTCTCTTCAAATGATAATACTCAAGATAGCCCAGCAGTTGCGCTTCGCCCCGTTCCTTGTATGCGTTCCCACGCCACACCTTCATCTCGATAATATACTGTATCCCATAATAGTCAATGATCAGATCCGTCCGTTCCTGATTCCTGGTACGGGATTCCACATAATAATTTCCTACGCCGTTAATGATCGGTTTCAGATAAAGCATGAAATAACGACGGCAATGTAAGAAAATAATTGTACAGACGAGTTTCAAAGATCCGGTTCGCTATCTGCAGCGTTCCGTTCTCTACTTTCACAAATCCAAACATAAGTAGCATATCGGTCGCCGTAGCCCGCTACGCCTCCCTCATTTGTAACAAATCTCCCACAAATTGTGGAATACATCTTGCAGAAAGCAATTTTCAAACACACTCTAGAATCCTACTCGCCCCATTAAATATCTTATTTGATACTTCGAATAAAAAATCATTGACTTATGTCTGATTTCAGACTATAATCATCAGTTGTATATAGTATGATTTCAGACTAAGGAGATATATTTATGAAAGAATTGCTGACAGTCCAATTAAAAAGAATCAACCATTTATCAAGCGAGATTGACGCCGCCTATCATGAAGCTGCCCAAAGGTTCGGTCTGTCCGACAGTGCGATGCAGATTTTATATGCCATCTGCAACAATGGAGAGAAATGCTTACTCAGTGATATCTGCAATCTGTCCGGTACAAGCAAGCAGACCATCAATTCCGCGATCCGCAAATTAGAAGCAGAAGGCATCGTATATCTGGAAACATTCAGCGGCAGAAAGAAAAATGTGTGCCTTACAGCTAAAGGGAAGAATTTAATGAATCATACGGTAGTACGCCTGATTAAAATTGAAAATGACATTTTTTCTTCCTGGACCAAGCCTGAACAGGAATTATATCTTGAATTGATGCAGAGATATTTAACTTCTTTCAGAGATAAAATCGAGGAGCTTTAGAATAAAATGAACAACATCCAATTATCAGATCATTTCGATTACAAAAAACTATTACGCTACACATTTCCATCCATCATCATGATGATTTTTACCTCCATTTACAGTGTGGTGGATGGCTTCTTTGTTTCAAATTTTGTCGGCAAGACCTCCTTTGCCGCTGTGAATTTTATAATGCCTTTTCTGATGATTCTTGGTTCCGTTGGCTTTATGTTCGGAACCGGTGGAAGCGCTCTCATTTCAAAAACAATGGGAGAAGGAAAGCCCGATAAAGCAAAGGAACTGTTTTCCCTGTTTATCTATGTAACGCTGGCCTGCGGCGTCATCATAGCTATATTGGGGATTCTTTTTATCCGGCCCATTGCTGTCCTTCTCGGAGTAGAAGACCTTATGCTGAATAACTGTGTAATCTATGGCCGTATTATTTTGATCGCCCTTCCGGCATTTATGCTGCAGTACGAATTTCAAAGCTTTTTTGCCACCGCGGAAAAACCTCAGTTGGGACTGTGCTTTACCATCGCTGCCGGCATTACCAATATGGTATTGGACGCTCTTTTTGTGGCCGTATTTAAATGGGGACTCATTGGTGCGGCAGCCGCCACCGCATTCAGTCAGGCTGTAGGCGGTATCGCTCCGCTGCTTTACTTCTTCCGCCCAAATACAAGCCTTTTACAGCTTACAAAAGCCAAATATGACGGAAACGCTTTGCTCAAGGCCTGCACCAATGGTTCCTCAGAGCTGATGTCCAACATCTCCATGTCCCTCGTCAGTATGCTTTACAATATTCAGTTGATGAAGTATGCAGGACAGGATGGAGTTGCCGCATACGGTGTACTGATGTATGTAAATATGATTTTCCTTGCCGCCTTTATCGGATATTCCGTCGGAACAGCCCCTGTCATCGGTTATCACTATGGCGCAGGAAATTATGCGGAACTAAAAAACCTTTTAAGAAGGAGTCTTATTATTATCGGTGCCTTCTCACTGATTATGCTTGGACTTGCAGAAGGATCAGCCAGACCGCTTGCCACGATCTTTGTCGGATATGACTCTGCACTGATGTCTTTGACACTCCGTGGTTTTATGATCTATTCCTTCTCATTCCTTTTTTCGGGTATCGCTATTTACGGTTCCTCCTTCTTTACCGCACTTAACAATGGCCTTATTTCCGCTTTGATTTCTTTTCTGCGTACTTTACTGTTCCAGATAGCTGCCGTGCTGATTTTCCCACTGTTTTTCGGTATCGACGGCATCTGGTTCTCCATTGTGGCCGCTGAACTGATGGCAGCGTTAGTCACCATTTTATTTCTGATCGCTAAACGGAAAACATATAAATATTGAAGGAATCTAATCAAAGCGACCTATGGGGCACTCTCCTGAATCTGATTCAGAATAAATGGGTCTTTGATTTTCTTATCCTCCGCCAACAGCACAATTTTCGACATGATTTCTGCCGTCTTGGGATCCTCGTCCACAAAGGGCAGAAACAGCCTGCCCCGATGCTGGCTGTGTACCGGAAGAATATTCAACATGGCGCCGCCCTCCTGATGAATGATACCGCTTCCCAGATGAACACTGTAATTTCCCCTGGTTCCCTGTATCAAAGCATGACTTTCCTTCAAGGTTACATTCGTAAGCTTAAACAGCGGCAGATTGAATTCCACAATTGCCCTGCGCATTTCAATAGTCGAATGGCTTGTCTCAGGATCCACACCGCCTGCATGGGCCACGCTTACGGCCAGATCCACATCCCGCATTACCTCACTGTAGATCAGCTCAGGCACTTCCCTTATAGTCAACGGTTCGAAGGTCTTCCGGTCGGAAAATTCCACCCATTCCAGTATAGGAGCCTCCGCCTCACCTGGAGAGAACCAGTCCGCCAGAGCGTAAATTCTAGCGATAATATTTTCTTTGTAATAAACCTTCTGCAATCCTTCCTCATAGTCCGCGATCCAGCGGCGGCCTTTCAGACATCCTACAGTCTTCCCGGGCTGAATCTGATTTCCGGCAAACAACCGGGAAAACCTCTGATCCAGTTCCTGCGGAAGCTTTACATATAATTCCCGGAATACCTGCTTAAAAGGCTGACAAAGCTGATGGTCAAACAGGTATTTCTGGTAGGAATGCCATACCTTTGCCCGATACAGATCAAGCGGATGTGCGATACGGACTTCCTTCTCCGGATTCAGACAGACAGCCTTACCATCCCAGGACTTTAAGTACACGCCGCCCTCATCCTTCACAAAAAATCCCATGTCCTCCCCGCTGCAGAAGACCAACGGCGTCAAAATCCCACGGACGACAGGATTATCCAGTAAATCAGCCACTTCGGATGCCATAAACGGCACTCCGCTTTCCATGGATTCCTCCATTAACTTTCTGGCCCGGACATACTGTTCTTTCAGCTTCTTATTTGCTTCCCTGACTTCCATGACATACGGATGCTTTCTCACGGCTGATGGGATTGACTTCAGACTCTTCTCTCCCCTGCGGCAAAGGATTTCACTTTTTCCCGCCTCATCTATTGTCAGACAAAGTTCCACATCTTCCATGCCTTCCGCCCCGCTCCACGTCATATAGGGTCCAAACTCTTTTGAAAGCCTGCTCTCCATTTTCAGTATCAGTCGGGTTACATCAGTAAATCCCGCATGAACGCTCATATTGACCAATGCGATCTCAGCGGCTTTAGACTCACCGGCACGCCTCCGGGTGCCAAACTGCCGTGCCTCCTTGGCATATTGCTGAATAAACTGATACCTCTTTAACATATCAGCCTCCCTGTCCAGCCCGAAAGGCACCAGCCCATAACTCATCAGCAGATCCTTATTTCTTTTGTTAATTATCTGATCACGCAGTTCTTCCAGCGTGACCCTTCCCGAAGCAGCGTCCGCATATTTTCTTGCACGGGAATGCTTCTGTCCATTCGATATATATTTTGCCGCTTTATAGAGCATCCCGAAGTTTTTCTCTCCTAAAAGACCATAAGCTTCCCGGAACCAGTCGATATCAAACGCCCCATCCTGCAGTTCCTCCGCTGACAGGGGCGTATATCTGGCGATCACGGCAATTTTCTGATCTTCAAACCGCTCATTCATATGGGCCATAAAATAATAACAGCCGCTTTTGAGGCCTTCCCAACCAAGATATTCCTGAATCACATCAATCCATTGCGGCGCATACATAGCCACTTCCACCAGACGTTCTGTCTTAATATCGGTTCCTTTTAATGCCTTTTTTAATGTATCCCCATGATCTCCCGGAGCAGGATAGCAGGCTTTTAAAAGGCGGCTCTGCACCTCCCGCTTTCCCCGTCCTGGCGCAAAATACCAGTCATAATAGGCTTCCCGCCCCAACGTATCTGTGCCCAGAGCCATAAGGATCCGAACCAGATATTCCACGCCCTCAATATAAGTGATACCGCTGATATCCGCTGAGAATACAGTTTCTTCTTCTCCCCGCCGAAGCTCCGTTTCCACCATCACCGGAATAATGGCATCATACAGTTCCCGCACCATCTTACCGCACCAGGTATACGGCCCCACAGCCATTTCACCCTGATCATAAACCATCTGTGCCGTCTTTTTCCCAAAAAAGCGGCTCCACAGGGCGCGGTTTGCGGGCTTTTTGTACTCTCCCTTTACCAACTGGCTCAAAGCCTGCAGACAATCTTTTCGATTAAAATAATTCAGGATACTCTTAAAGAGAATATCCCTTGAAATAAGCTGCATATGACAAGCTTTCAAAAACCAGTAGGGCGTGATCGGCGTCAGTGCCGAAGTATTCCAACTGTTATAGCTATTGACATCAGGAACAAACTGGGATTTCTCCCGGTCTTCCCTGCATTTTAATTCCAGCTTCCAGGCCGTATAAAAGACCCTGGCAAATTCTTCATCTGTCTCCCAGTATCCGATTCCTTCCAGAAAACGGTCAAGAAACTGCAGATTTGCCACAGATGCTTTATGTTCAAACCTGCTGCCGTTCCATCCCGTATCATGATAGGTCAAAATCTTATTTTCTTTATTAATCACTTTTGTCAGCGCCGACACAGCCTGTATCCCTGCCTCAAACAAAAGCTTCCGATCCAGAAATTCATATCGGTAACTTAGACACACACCACCGACTTGCTCTTCATAAAGCAGTTCTAAAGGCTCCGGACGAAACGGCATCTGACCGAAAACAGCCTTATAAAACTTCCCGCCATTTTCATACAGCTCACCGTTTTGCAAAAGCAGCCTTGCTTCCCATTGGAGGAAAGTACCGTAATCACCGATCTCACTCTCATAGAAGGCCCGCAGCTTATCGGCCAGCGGATAATTGTCCAGTACCTCACCCTGCTGCCTCCAATCTCTATCGCCGGATTTCTTTTTGACCGGTACATAGGCATTGCCCAGTAACTGTTTATCGCCAAACATCGTATCGTATTCATAATCTTTATGTTCCTGAATCAAAGCATCCAGCTTTTTTATTTTCCTGATAAGCTCTTTTTCTGAAAGAGGAAGACAGGCAAGAATCGCATCCCGCCCTTCTTCAGATTCCGGGATTTCTTCCAAAGCGTTCGGATCATAAATCCCGAACCCCTTCTGTCCGGATACAACAGCCGTCTGATCTCCCAGAATTTCTCCCAACAGCACCTTTTCTTTGTCTGTGGGAGCCTTGATTGCCTCAGCCAGTGTCCGGACCCGATGGTAAAACTCTGCTTTCTCCTTCTTCTTCGACAGCCGAAGTAATAGATCCAGCCCGGCGCTTCGTTTCTCCTCCCGCTTGTCTGCAAGCAGACGCTTCAGGCATTCCTCCATGCCGGAATCCTCCTGCCGCATAAGGAGTTCCAGAAGTTCACAGCGCAGCCTGCTCCTTTTAAACCGAAGCATATCCTCCAACAGACGGTATTCTTTCGGACTAAGGGAAAGCAGCTTTACCAGTTGGACTGCTTTCTGGGATACAGCTTCTTCGGTATTCCCCATATATCTGATCAGAAGCTCCCTCTGCATCTCATTAACCGGGCAGTACAGAAGTAAATTTATCAGGGAAGCCTTTTCAGATGCCTCCCCCAAAAGTCCTGCTGTGCTTGTGATTTTTTCCTCATCCTGCAGAACGTAGGCTGTAAATGCCAACTGACGGATCACATCGGAAGGCATAAGCTCCACCCGATACCATGGAAAAATACAGGGATCATAAATCAGCCCTTTTTTTGGCAATTGTTCATAAATTTTCCGGAACTTTTCATACTGGTTCTCCGCATCCCGGCGATCCTTAAAATAATCTGTCAGTACCGGAGCTTTCGGTTTGACTGCGCTTCCGGAGTCAATTTGATCCTTATATAATAAATCTCTGATCCAACCGTCAAGGCGCGTGGCAAATGCCGGCAGGAAAGCTGCCACCAGTTCCGGATCATCCGAATATTCCAGCACCACCTTCCGTGCAATACGGATTTTATAGCTCTCATAAAACAGATTCTGATTATAAAAAGAAGCCGTCAGCTTCTGATTTTTCGTTCCATGGTCGATCAATTCTGTCATAGCTGCAATGGCCTGCTCTGCTTCTTCAAATCCCAGTGCCCACAAAGCGGCGCTGATGGCAATAGAATCATTGGTCTTTAGCTGCTCCCGGCAAAAATCCGGCTCCCGGAGGCATCGGCTCATCAGCTTCAGAAGCTTTCCATTAACCCGGTCCACGCTTTTCTCATCAAAAATCCCGATCCATGTGGAAACCGCCCGTTTCACAGAAGAATAGCGAATCAGATCATTTTCTTCAATTACATTAAGCAGTATCAGAAATGCTTCTTTCGTTCCCTCATCCATGGCCTCGCAGATTACCTGGCGCAGCCCTTCCTGAAGTCTGGCCGCCAAAAGGAGATCTCCCAGCAGCTTCTGCAGTTCCCGGTTATCTGAGCGCAGAATGCCCAAAATCATCTCCCGATCCAGATAGGCTGTATTATTTTCACTGAGTATCAAATCTTTGAAAGCATCGATGACTGCCTGATTGCCGCGGTCAATCTCCGCCGCGTAAATCAGGCTGAAGTTCCTGTCAAAGCTCCAGTTATATTTTATATAATCTCGTTTCTCATCATCCAGACGCCGGTAAATATAGTCTTCCAGCTTATCTCCGCAAAAATATAGTTTCTCATAGGCATACAGCAGCAAAAATACCAGACGCCCCTGCGGTCCATACCCTGCTGTACGCACGGTTCTTCTGTTCCATCCATAAGAAAAGGGAAACTGGTTCAATTTATCGATAATATACAGATAGGATTCCTGATATGCTTCCGGAACAAAGGCATCCAGCAGACTTTTATGTACGCAGGATTCCGGCAGCGGTCCTTTCTCCTTAAACCATTCGGACGGAGTGCTGCCCTTTTCGTAAAAGGTTTTCATAACCTGATTAACCTTCTCACCGCTGCCGATTTTGCCAGCCAGTTCCTGCGCCAATTCCCGATCCTGCCCTGTAATTTTCCCGATACGCCGATTCAATTCTTCTCTTCGTCTCTCTGAGATTGCCCGCCTTGTATTGTAGTCAAATTCTTCCATTCTACCACATCCTTCCCGACAACATCGTCAGTCTGACAAAGGTAAGTACACTATTCTTCCTGATACAAATCGTCTCGTCCGGATTTTCCAAAGCTTCCCCGTCCAGAAAGATCCGGTAAATCCCATCCTCAAAACATTGCAGCGCATTTTCCCGTGCTTTGGACAAGTCAGCCTTACTCTCCCCATGATTAATCCCGAAAGAAATCTTTCCTTCCTGCGCCCTGGCATCCATCTTCTCTATAGTCAGATAAGATAACAGCCCGGAAGATTCCCTCGAACGATTATATTCTCTCACCCCCGCATCCGTAACCGCAAATATCAGCTCACGAACAGTAGATGGATGGCCCTGAATTTCGTAAATCACAGGTTTTACGGCCTTTTCTTTCTTACCCACAGATTTTAAATTTACCTGAATTTCCATTTATGTCCCACTCTTATATTTTCGCTATACTCTCTTCCCTTGCTTTACCGCCAGTGCAACAGAAAGCTCAGGCGCATAATACGGAATCAACGTTGCCTGTACCGCGTGATATAAATCCGACTTTCCCGGCCACACGGTACCAATCAGGTTGTTATTCTGATCAAGCTGGTGGAACCAAGAACCGTTCACATGATCCAGCACCTTTTCGTCCAGATACTGCATAAACTTTGTATAATCATCCGCATATTTCTGCTTTCCGGTCACATGATACAGCACTGCTGACGTATTGATCGCTTCTGCCAGAGTCCAGTGCATTCTGTCATGAACCACAGGCTTTCCCTCCCAATCCGTTGTGTACACGATTCCCGGCGCGCCATCCGCATTCCAGGCATCCTCAATCGCCCTGCAGAACAGGTTCTCAGAAATTTCAATATATTTGGATGCGTCTTTACTTTCCTTCGGATATGTCGAAAGCGCCCACTGTACGATCAGCCTTGCCCATTCGATTCCATGCCCCGGCGTTGCACCGTAGGGCTTAAACTGGTCGTCCGGCTTCTCCCGGTTGCACTCCAGATCTGCCGTCCAATCCTTTGTGAAATGTTCCGGGATCCGCCATGCATTATCCGCAGCCCAGCCAACGACATGATCGATAATACGGCCCGCCCTTACACGGTATTTTTCGTCTCCAACAGCGTCCGCAACAGCCAGGAACGCTTCCACCGTATGCATATTCGCATTCAATCCCCGATAGTCGTCCAATACCGTAAACTCTGTATTCCAGGTGTCACAGGAAAGCCCCTCCTGCTCATTCCAGAAACGAAGATCATAAAGGGCAAGGGCCTCCTCCAGCAGTTCCTTCGCTCCCGTTATTCCTGCCAATACTGCAGAAGATGCTGCCAGAATAACAAAAGCATGGGCATAGCACTGTTTATTCGGCACGATTTCTCCGTTCGCCGTCAGCCCTGCGTACCACCCGCCGTTTACCGTATCGTGCAGTTCTCCTGTCAGCCCTTTCAGCCCTGCCTCTGCCAGTTCTTTACCTCCCGGATATTCCAGAAAAGAGGCCAGGCTGTATACATGCACCATACGGCTGGTGATCCACGTCTCACGGTTACGATCGGCCCATGGCGTCCCGTCATCGCCCAAATAGTAGGAGCTGCCCCCAGGCGACGGAAATCTGCGTCCGAAATCAAACAGGTTCTCTCTGACTTCTTCCAGAAACTTTTTGTTTTCCTTTGTATCGATCTGATATTTTTTACTGATTCCGCTCATATATTTTCTCCTCTCTCCTGTAAAGCGGACATTCTTCATACTTAACGAATGTCATACACGCTTCGTACTTTCAGTTCAACTGGCTGGCCTTTCAAAATCCTCACCCGTCTCTCACCTGCATTCATGTCAAAGTAATTGTCCTCCAATAGCAGGTCGTCCGCTCCATTAATGATTTCAACAGAGCGTGCATACGCCTCTGCCTTAACCACAATTTCATCTCCTTCTGCGCGTACGCTGAGATGGGGATCGGCAAACCGGAACTGCTTGGGCGCCGTAAACAGCACAGTTCCGCTGCTGATCACTTCATTGTCCCTCCACGCCTCATAGCTCACATAATTTTCATACAGGTCTGCGTCCATCATATCCTCTTTTGGAAGCCAGACAGCGCTCATTGCCGGGACTGTCACCATCTCTTCGCCGTTTCGTATCACATCTGCATGGGCATTCCTGAGAGCCCACTTTACTTTGAGCCGCTCATCCCTGAAGCTCTCATTCGCCACATTTAAATGGATGCTTTTTTTCACCTCATAGGGCTGCGCATTGGGATTCGTATCCTGTGTCAGGATTCCTTCCTCCGCACAGGACAGCAGAACCGGCGCAAAAATCCGTTTTTCATAGTAATGCAAAGCCTTCCATCTGCCGTAATAATCAATGGAGGACCAACTGGCCACAGGCCAGCAGTCATTTAGCTGCCACACCACCGTTCCCATACATCTGCCCCGGTTTCTTCTGAAATGCTCCACGCCGTACCGGATCGCCTCTGCCTGCAGAAGCTGGGATGCGTACAATACCGTATCAAAATCTCCCGGATATAAGAATGTCTGCTCCATGTAATTCATGATCTTGCCGTTTGCGCTTGCGTTTCTCTGATGCTTTTCCATCACATAAGAGAAAATATTTCTGTCCTGCGGCAAAGTAAAGGTCTCGCAGGTTTTCAGGGAAGGAAACGACTGGAAACCGAATTCCGACACATATCGGAAATAAAATTTCCGATACTCTGTGATAGGTTTGTTTCCGTGCCATACATCCCAATAATGTACATCCCCCCGGTTTTCGTCATTGGGGTCATCGAACGCACCGCCGGAAGAAGGACTCGCAGGCCAGTAAAAGGTGTTGGGATCATACTCCTTTAATACTTTCGGAATAATATACTCATACATCTTTACATAATCGCTTTTTTCCTTCGGACTGTTCACCCAGTTTCCCTGTTCCACGAACATTTCCATTTCGTTATTGCCGCACCAAAGCCCCAGTGAAGCATGGTGCCGGATCCTTTTAATGTTATCGATAAATTCAGCGGTTATATTTTCTTCAAATTCTTCTGTCAGGTGATAGACCGCACAGGCAAACATGAAGTCCTGCCATACCATCAGCCCCAGTTCGTCACAGGCGTCCCAGAAAGCATCATCGGGATAATTTCCTCCGCCCCACACACGAATACAGTTATAGTTTGCGTTTTTAGCCTGCAAAAGAAGGTGATAGGTACGCTCGGGCGTAACACGCGCAAGAATATTGTCCTCGGGAATATAGTCGGCTCCCATTGCAAACACCTTTACCCCGTTGACCATATGGCAGAAGGATTCTCCATATTCATCTTTTTCCACACACATAGTCATGGTGCGCAGCCCGATCCGGCGTTTCCATGAATCCAAAACAGCTTCTCCTTCCACGCCGTCTGCAAGCAGTTCCACCTCCACATGGTATAAAGGCTGTTCCCCATAACCATTTGGCCACCATATCTGAGGATTTTCCACTGTGATCCCTTTCAGCGCTTCCATACCGTCATATACAGTTCTGTTCCCATCCGGATCTGTCAGCGTTATCCTGAAGCTCAATGGCTCAAGCCGCGAATCGTCCCTGCCGAAGCGGCGCAAATGTTCTTCTCCGATTCGTTCCACATCAATATCCAAAAACAGCGTCACCTTATTGTCTTCATGCTTCTGGGTAATATAAACACTGTCGATCCTCGCATCATGAAAGCCAATGAGTTTGACACCACGCCAGATTCCTGCGTCAGGAAGGCGCGGTCCCCAGTCCCAGCCAAACATACAGTGGGCTTTTCTTAAATGCGGAAAGCCAGCCATAGCGTCCTCGCTGCCGCCAATGGGATCCTTTTCATTCGCCTTCCGGATAAATTCTGTGGGAGAATGCAGGATAACCTTTAATTCGTTCTCTCCTGCACACAACTGCTCCTTCACTGAAAATTCCCAGATCCGGTGCATGTTTTCCACGTAAGCGATCCATCCGCCATTTAAATAAATATCTGCAGCCGTATCGATTCCTTCAAATCGCAGCAGAACCTTCTCATAATCCAGAAACTCTTTGTTTACTTCAAAAACAGATACATACTCAAAATCATTTTCCATGATTTTAAGAGCTTTTAATTCGTTATCCCGATAATAGGGATCTTCCATCCGCCCGTTCAGCAGCAGATCATTATATACACTGCCCGGTATACTGGCAGGAATATAATCTTCTGTACCTGCCATGCACATTTTCCAGTTATTATGCAGCTTCACGATCTCCATACCCATATAACCTCCACATCTTTTTTGTAAATTTGGCCCATTCCGGGCAATCTCTTTTAAGTACCAGTAAAATGGACATCCATCCCAAGAGAAACTAAAAAAGAGAGTTATAATACCGCAGCATTACCAACTCTCTTTTACAGTTAATTTTATGTTGTGCGCCAACGGCCGGCACATTCGTCCGGTAAGCGTTTCAGGTTTTTGCGTTGCCGCCAACAACCGGCACACTGTATTTTTTATCATTATACGAAATCAGCTTTTTCATGTCAATGAATTTTTGATACATCTTGGGTATGGCTTGGGTATGGTTACTGTTCGTATGGTTACTGTTCACACCTGTGGTGTAAACGGCAGCCACAAAATTTCTTACAAAATTTCTCTGATACATTCTGCAATTTCTTCGTTTTTGCAGTTTTTAGAAAAAAGTTCTTTAAAGCGGCCGCCGCTCAACGCTCCAACTACCAGTTCATGGTCCAATTCTTTTAAAATATCTGTCAGATTTCTATATGTAACCTTTTTTACCTCATCCAATATCCGTTTATTGCGCTGCTCCGGAACAGCCCTCTCTCTCGGATAACCCTGGCCGCTCTTTTCGCAGAACAGCTTTTCGAAGATATATTCCAGATTCAGGTCGCCGCCCCAGCCAAAGCCTTTCGCAAAAGGGATTGCAATCGCATTGCCGTCGTTAATCTGGGCAAAAGTGTAAGCATCCAACGGATCCTCCACATGACCGCAAATCACTCCTGGGAAAGAGTTGCAGGCCAGCATCGCGCCCTCTCCCGTACCGCATCCGGTAATCACATAATCGGCCGCTCCTGAATTTAACAGCACCGCCGCAAGAATCCCGATCTGCACATAGGTCAATTGATGTTCATCCTCTGCAGTATACATTCCATAATTATCCACCTGAAATCCCATAGGTTCCACAACCTTTCTCAGGGATTTCTCGATCATACCGTTTTTCGCTGCCTGACTGTTTTCATTTATTAACGCGATTCTCATAACATTTCCTCCAATAAAATTTTTTAATTTACCTGCCGTAAGCGTCTCAACATGCATATGCTGTTTTTTACGTTTTATGGCTGCTTGCCGATATAAGCAAGGATTCCTCCGTCAACATTTATATTTTATATTCTACTGATTTGACATTGCTTTCGCAATAGCTTATAATATTTTAAACTAACTTATTCTGCTTTATTCTATCAACAAAACGGACATTGCATTCTGCTTTACTTCCTGCTCATGAACGCAGGGCGCTGCGCGGCCTGCCACTGTCTGTAGAAAGGAGTTCCTATGTTCCACCTTCTGTACGGCGGATGCCACACAAGACATGAGCCGCCGTTTGAGCTTTCCCGTCCCAAAGGGCTGAATCATTTTGTCCTTCTGTTAGTCAAAACCAGGGCTGAGTTTCACATTGGAAATACAAGCCTGTATTCCTATCCGGATAGCGCTGTAATTATCAGCCCGCATACCCCTTATGCTTACGCCAGCCCTGATAGTCCATATATGGACGACTGGATCCACTTTACCTGTGATCCTGACGATTTTCCGGAGACCTCCGGCTTTCCTCTGGATACCTTTATTCCTCTGGAAAATATTTCACGATTCACCACGTTTTTACAGCAAATTCTCTGGGAGCAGAATTATACTCCTGAGAAATACCGTGCTGATAACGTTCATGCCCTGTTTCAGGTCCTGATGCGCAATATTTTTGTTTCCTATCAGGAGCAAAGCAGTCATATGACATATACCCCTTACAGAATACGGCTTCGCAGCCTGCGTCTCTCTCTTCTGGCAGCTCCGTATGAAAAGTATGAATTAAAAGAAATCGCCGGGCAAATGGGCGTCAGTATTTCGTATTTTCAGCATCTGTATTCCGACACCTTCGGGATATCGTTTCGTGCAGACCTGATTTCCATGCGCATTGAATATGCGAAGGAATTGATCCAGAATACCAATCTGACCATAGAAGAAATCGCTGAACAAAGCGGATATACCAGTGAAGTGCATTTTTACCGCCAGTTCCGGAAAGAAACAGGATTTACTCCCGCATCCTTCCGCAGCATCAGCCGCTGATTCGCTGAAACAGGAAAACACAGATACCCGCTGTCTGATACTCCGCACACTTGAATCAGAAAAATGCTTATCCGGCTCAAATCCTTACAGAAGACTATATCGCATGATCGCAAGGTTGATTTTCGCCCTTCCATATCTTTCTGGCTGTCCAGTCCGTCTTTTCCTCTGTCCAGAATTTATGGGAAGGCAGGAGTCCCAGCGGAAGGAAAACTGCGGAGCACAGATACAGGCTTCCCACACTGATATATCCTTCCGCCAGATCCGGCTGCGCTCCGTATACGCCAGGCTGAAGCCAGCCCTCTTTATCAAAGATTTCCTTGTTCTCCATGACTTTTTCAATTACCGCATGCAGAGCACACCTGACCTGACCTGCCGGAAGCCGGTCGCCCAGTAAATCCTCTAAAACTGCCTGGGAAAGCATCTGAAAAACCCCAAAACGATAAGTTACCGAACGTCCGATCACCGGGTAGGTTCCATCAGGAGCCACCATACGCTCCAGCACCATGGCATACCGGGCCGCACGCTTTTCCGCTTCCGGCAGCAGCTCCCCGTATTCCCTCCGCGTTTCCCTGAGGGTTCTCAGTATGTCCACCAGCATTGGCTGGATCACAAAGCTATTATAATAATCCCAGTGGAATTCCGGGCCGTCGCCGTAAGTTCCGTCTCCCAGATACCAGTTCCGGAACATATTTACCGCGTAGTCCACCCTTACCAGATCATAGTCCTCTTCACCCATGCGGTACAGCGCCGCTTCCACCATAGCGGAAAAAAGCAGCCAGTTGGTAACACAGGGAACAGTCCTCCTGGAAGATTTCAGGGCGCTTGCCACATTTTTTCGTACCCTCTCATCCAGTTCAAAAAATAATTGCTTCGGAGCACGTAAGATTCCATGGGCAAGAAACGCCGTATCCACCAACGGCTGCCCCTCGCCGCAGAAATTCATAAAATCATCGGAGCGCGGGTCTGTCGCCCGATCCATACATGCTCTTGCCATTGCGCGGTATTTTTCCTGGAGAAGCTTTTCCTCTCCTTCAAGCCCTTCCAGTTCCAGCCAGGGCGCAATTCCGCAAATGCTTCTTCCAAAAGCTTCCAACAGAATATAGTCTTTCCTGTCGCTGTGAAATCCTGCTGGAATTGCCTGGTGCAATGTTCCGGCGCTGAGATGTTCAAGGACAGGCGTTACGATATCCAGCATATGTGTCAGCCAGACGTTTCTTGTATTCTTTTCCATGTCTGATATCCTCCATAAAATTTGCTATTTCTTCAGCCAGCCGATATGCAGCTTACATTCTTTCATGCCGGAAGGCAGATGAGGTTCTTCCCGATACCCCTTCTCTTCCCTCTCATCCAACTGTATTCCGCACAAATCTTCGATAATAAGGCTGATGGGCGCCGTTCCCCATGGATGGCAGAAGCTGGTGTTCCATTTCTGGTCTTTCCCCCATGCTTCCAGACAGGTTGTAGCGCCGTCACGGAGCATATTGACCCATCCGTGTTCACTGTCATTTACCAGCAGTTCATACATTTCCTTGTAGTATCCTGCCCTGCCAAGCCCTTTCAACAGAAAATAGCTGAGCATCACACCACAGCACAGCCCTTTTTTCCTGAGAAATCTTACCACGTTTTCCGTTGCCTCTTCCGGCACAAAGCCGAAATATAAAGGATAAATATTGGAATGAACCGCCGTATGGCTGCTATGCCCACTATCCGCAAACAGCTTCTTTTCCGGGCGGTAAAACATCTTTACATATGCGCCCCTCAGTTTTTCCCAGTCAAAAGCATGGGGATACTCTAAAATCTCTTCGATTTGTGCCAGTGTCTTCACCGCGCCTATATATAATGCGTTGATAACATTATGATAGCCGGACGCCACGACTGGACGGCTGAGGACAAAATCATAGTCATCCCGCAGATTTTCAGGCCAGTCTACCAGATTCCATTTTTCATCCACGCAGTACAGCAGTCCGTTTTCCCTTTCATATTTGTGAAAGTACATAATAACCGCCTTCGCCGTCGGATAATACTTCGCGAGATATGCTTTATCGTGGGTAAACTGATAATCCGTCAGTAAGAGTTCTCCCCACAATAATGAAAAATCCGCGATTTCCTGCATCAGAGAGCCTGGAGCCACAGCCATAAGCCCGGGACATACCATGGCCGTCCGGGCAAACTGGTCAATGCACTTACGCAGCATCTCCACAGAGCCGCTAAGCCACACCTGTGCCCGGGCAGAAATAACCGCGTCTCCCAGGTACTGTCCCTTTTCTCTGGTAGGACAATCCAGGTAAGCTTCCTGTATCCCGTATTTTATGGTATTTTTACACAAATCAAAAATCCGGTTCAGCGTCCGGTCGTCCGTCTGCAGGGTACAGAGGGCATCATCAAAAGGATAGTGGCGTATGCGCACTTTTGCCTCGAGAAGCTCGACTCCTTCTTCCATCCGGAGAAAGCAGTAGCGGAATCCCTTATAGTCATAGGGTTCCAGCTTACAGATGCCGTCGTCCAGCGTCCATATTTCTTCGTATTTGCAGTTGCATCTCATTTCATACCGGACGCTTCCGTCTTCCTGCAATTCTTCGCCGCACTGAATGACAATTTTCCGGCCGGACTTTCCTCTGGCTTTCAGTACCAGGCTCCCCGCAATCTCCTGCCCCACGTCTATAAACCAGGTATTTTCTGATCGTTTCTCCAGTATCAGCGGATTTATTTCATAGATATCCAGCATCTTTGTGGGCTGAAGGCGTAATGCATAGTCTGCCCATTTTGCCTCCGCCATGTACTCCCAGTGTTTCTGCGAAGCCGCAGTCTTCTTTCCCTCCTCCGGCGTATCCGCCTTCGGCGCTTCTTCCGTATTTTCCTTCAGCGTATCCTCTTCCGGCGTTTTCTCCATGTTTTCCTTTGGCGTATCCTTTTCAGGCATTTTCTCTGTGTTTTCCTTTGACATGTCTTCCTGCAGCTTGTTCCAGTTTTCGTCCCACAGCCTGCTGTCAAAGTTTTCAAGGAACTGGGTGTCATACCCTGTGGTTTCACCGGAATAAGCCTCGGATTTTTGATACTTCCATACAGGGCAGACAACCGTTTCCCGATGATTTTCTATAATAACTGCATCCGCCGCCAGAGCAAAACGTCCGTCGCCGCTGTTCCAGACACGATTGACCAGCCCCTGATAATAGGCATGGACAGCTACCAGATTTTTTCCGGGCCTGACCAGATGCGTAATATCGATTTCGTTGTAATAATAAGCTTCCGGATATGCAGGCGCCGGTCCTTGTCCGGCAAAAATGCCGTTGATCCAGACTTTATAATAATCGTCTGCGGTAATCCGCAGGATTGCTTTAAATTCTTTTCCATTTCTGGTATCAATATTGATTTCCCCACGTGCCAGCACATGAAGATTTTTTATTTCTGAACACATTTCCCGGCCGGGTTCCTGTTCCTTATGATAAGGATTTACCGGAGCTGTCTCTGCCAGCTCCGGGATGGTATACCACTTGGGTTCAAACTTTGTTTCCACCATTTTCTCTGTCATTTTCCCTTCCATCACACACTACCACATAAAGCTTTCCTGACCGCATAATTTCCAGATTGCTTCAATGAAATAGTAATCTGCGTACATCATGGGAAAATCATGCTTTTCATCGTGAAATGCCGCTGTACATTTCTCTATAATATAATCTTTTTCATCATCCCAGCACGCATCCCTGTCCAACGCCCTTAACAGCTTCATGGCGGCACGACGGTACATCGGCTTTTCATTTTCAGTTACATATTTTTCGATTTCCAGAAGGCCGCAGGCCGCAACAGCCGCGGCTGTTCCATCCTCCCAGATGCAATCTGCCGGCTGACGAAAATCCACCGGGATCAATCCGCTCTCAGGAATATTTGCCATAAAATAGTGCGCCACTTTTTTTGCTGTATTCAGGTATTCCTCTTTTCCCGTATGTATGTAGCTTAACACGAAACCGTATAACGCCCATGCCTGTCCTCTGGTCCAGGAAGAACCTTTTCCATATCCCTGTCCGCCCAGAGTTTCCAGCACTTCTCCTGTCGCCGGATCAAAGGCGACAATATGATTCACCGAGCCGTCTTCCCTGACAAAGGTTTTTGCCGCCATATCCGCATGAGCCCGGGCAATCTGAAGGAATCTGGGATCATGGATATTCTCATATGCCCAGTACAAAAGAGGCAGATTCATCATACAATCGATGATTGCCCATCCGGCTCTGCTGCCGTCCCCGTCATCATTCCATGCACGGATAAAGCTGCCCGCAAGGTTAAAACGCCCCGCAAGGCTGTTGGCAGCGATCAGCGCCCGATCCCTTGATTTTTCACTTCCGGTCAGGCGGTAATTGGCTGCAGCCGTAAGAAGCCACTTAAATCCGCTGTCGTGATCCATCCCACGATAGGCGCGCAGGTTCTCTTCCAGTTTATCCTCCGTCCTGATTGCCTCTGTGTAATATATTTTTTCTCCGGTAGCGTGATACATCTGCCACATGATCCCGCCCCAGAAGCCGTTCGTCCACCAGTATATATCTTTTTCTGTCATATCTTCGTAGCATCCGTTGACAGTGAGATACGGTATGCGGTTTTGGTTACGTCCGGCAACCTTATGCATTTTCTTTTTGATTTTTTCTGAAACTTCCCTTGCCCAGTCTTGATTATCCACTATTATTCACCTCGCGTTTTTGACTTTATAAGCTATGTCTCTATCTTAACAATACCGCATCCGGCAAACAATATCCAATCCTCTACTTTCCTGACTTTTTCTGCTAAATTATATCTCGCATCTGTTCATTTAAGCAAATCTCCGATTCCGCCAAGATCGTACACATTCTCGTATCCCAGATACAAAAGGCTGCTGATGGACTGGCTGCTGCGTTTTCCTGTTGCACAGTAAACGATCACCGGCTGCTTTTTATCCTTCAAATGCCGCTCCGCAATGCCGTGGATATCATAGTAAGGCAGATTGATCGCTCCTTCCAGATGCTTTTTCTGAAAGTCCTCCCTGCTGCGCACATCCACAAGAATACCGCCCCCGGCCACCAGACGAAGCGCTTCCTCCATACTGATCTTTTTTACTTCCGGGCCTTGCGTCTCTGCACCATCCCAGGGGTTTGGTACCTCTACTGCGAATTCGCTCTCTACTTTGTAAATCTCCGCATCCTTTCCTGACACTGTGATCACAATTTCCTCTGCACACCCGCACTCTTCATGCTTCCAGAGATTACGGACTGACCGGATCTTACCTGTAAGTCCGGCTTCCTCCCACCGAAGCTTCATCTCCAGCGGTTCACTGCTCCTGTTCAGAAAGGCGACGGCTTTTTTATCAGAGGTTTTCTGTCCCAGATCCTTGATCCATATCTCGCCCAGCAGCGTCCCGTCTTCCGCAGTGAATTCTTTGATTGGATAAGCCTGCAGGCACGCTTCATCCTGATTAATCGCGATTAACTCCCGATTCTTTACAATCTCCAAGGTCTCCGGCTTCATCTTCGTCAGATCACAGCCAAGCATCAGCGGCGTGGACATCATGCACCACATGGAAAAGTGTGTTTTCTCTTCTTCCAGACTCAGCCCGTTGCCGATCTGCATCATATCAAGGTCATTTACATGACCTGGACTGCAATACTTTGCCAGAGGCTTGATATTATCGATCTGATGAAGGATGGAGGTAAAATTCGGCGCAATATCCGCGCCTGTACGCCAGGAATCTGCCACCTCTGCCGCCCATGATCCGGGGAACTGCCACCGGCAGATATTATAAACCAGACAGCGGTTGGTTCTGTGGCGGATTTCATCCACAATCCGCCCGATTTTCGAGTACTGCTCTTTCTCATCCAGCCCCAGACGCACGCCGCCGCACCAGTCAACCTTTATAAAGTCAAAGCCAAACTCATCCAGATACATATTCAGATCCTGCTCTTCGTGCCCGTAAAGCCCCACGTCAAAGCCATTTTCTCCTTCATTGTTATAATAATAGCCGCAGGTCTTATCGCCGGCATCCGAATAGATTCCCGCTTTTAGTCCGATTCTATGCGCGTAGTCAGCAAGAACCTTGATGCCGTTCGGGAAACGTTCCTTATGGATCAGCAGCCGGCCATTTTCGTCTCTGCCGCCAAAAAATCCATCGTCAATATTCGCGTAAATATATCCGCAGTCAGCCAATCCCGTTTCAACCAGCGCGTCCATCTGCTTTTTGATCATTTCCTCGTTAATGTGCGTCTGAAAACAGTTCCATGACGCCCATCCCATAAGCGGTGTTTTTCTATATAAATTCTGTTCCATATTTTTTAACATGCCGGAAGGCATGCCCTCCTTGCGTCGTTCCTGCCTT
>JAUNGB010000087.1 GCA_030524715.1 Eubacteriales bacterium
TGAAAGCGATTGATTATACAAAAGAGCGGTATGGAGAAACAACATACATTTTTGTGAAAAAGGATGATCCTACGAAACCTTATCAGTACAGCATGATCCAAAATCAGATTATGAAAATGATACGCCAGGAAGATATCCGGGATGACAATGGCGAATTGCTGCGGTTTGGTACACATATATTCCGGCACTGCTATGGGAAGAAACTAACGGAGATGCATGTGGATGACTGGATGATAGCAAAACTGCTAGGGCATACCTCAACCCTATCCGTACATTATTACCGGAAAATCGGTAATAAGCTGATGGCCGATGAGACAAGAGTTGCAAGAGAAAAAATGGATATGATCCTATTAGATATTATAGAAGGATGGGATGATTATGAAATATGATAAAATGGTAGAGATTACGCAGGCAGAGAGTCAAAGGAAGATGGAAATTGCGAGGAATGCCATCGCAGACATGCAAAATAATATGGAACGTATCACCGTGTCAGGATTGGTTCGTAAAACAGGATTATCGAGAGGATTTTTTTATAAAAACCCAACGATCAGAGAAGAATTGGATAACGCAATAAAAACTCAAGGTGCATGCTACAATCCTAGACAAGTAATTATTGATAAAGCTATGAATAATACGCTGATAATTTTAAAAAGCGAAATACGGAAGGTTAAGGCACAGAATGAGGAATTAGTATCGAAAAACCAGGAATTGTCTGAGCGAAATGAACAGTTATGTAAAGAAATAGAAACTTTAAAAAAGCAATTGGGGAAAAAAGAGGTTTCATTATTAAAACGCTTGTAAAAGGCGGGGTACATAGTTGTAATTGCTAAAAGAGGATGTTGATATGAAGTACGATAAAATAGTAGCCATAACAAAAGAGAAAAGTAGGAAGAAAGCACAAGTAGCGGTAAAACAGATCCAGACGATGCTTGAAAATCAAGAACGGATTACTGTTGAAGCTCTTAAAAAGCGTACTGGATTTGCAAAATCCTTTTTTTACAGAAATCCAGAAGTACGAAAAGCGTTGGATGATGCTCGAAGTAAGCAGCAGATGCCATTCAATAGTATGCAGGTGATAAGGGCAATCGAAGCCGAGGATGAGATAATAGATCTAAAAATCCAAATCACAAAATTAAAAATGGAATATGATAAGTTAAAAATTTTGGAACAAGAACTTGTTGAAGAAAACGAAAAACTAAAGCAAGAACTGAAAGAAGCAAGAAAAAATAAGTAACAAAAATAATCGGAAAAACTTAGAAAAGAAAACAACCAAGGCAGCGGACAGATTTTGAGTCTGCTGCTTTTGTATATATAAAGAAACTGAAACATCATAACGGATGTATGAACAGAAAAAACGGTTTACACAAAACGGGTATGTGGTGTAAAGGGCGTGTATTCAGGAGTACCAGACAGGGGGCTAATTTTATTGTGGTTCTCATCGGGCTGGTCATTATTTTTAAGGAACAGCTTACAAGTCTTGTAAAGAGTATTCTTTCCAAAATCACGAAACAGAGTAACTCGATCTAAGCAAAGAAGTTCAATCGAAACAAAGTAACCTGATCTAAGCAGAGAAATTCGATTTAAACAGAGTAACTCAATCTAAACAGGAACAGGAGGTGTACCTCATGGAAAGAAAAGGAAGCGTGACAGTATTTCTGGCTCTGATGCTGAGTCTGCTTTTGTCGCTGGTGTGTACAAGTATAGAGTCTGTACGGATGGCAGCAGCCAGGACACAGATCTTAAACAGTGTGGATATTGGGCTGTATTCCCTGTTCGGACAGTATGACAAAACTCTTTGGGAGGACTATGACCTGTTTTTCCTGGACGGCTCCTGCGGCGGAGGAATGCTGAAAATGGCTCATATATACGATAATATGGAGTCTTATATGAAACCGGTCCTTAAGGAAAACAGTCAGAAGCTTTCTGTTGTTCAGGGCGGATTTACCGGATACAGGCTTGCGACGGATGAGGATGGAGAAGTATTTTATCATCAGGTCATCCGGTATATGCAGGATACCCTTGGAAGCCAGGGGGTACAGCTCTTGTTGGACAAAATACAAAACAGAGAAGCAAAGGTAAAGGAAGCGGAGCGTATCGGGAGGCAGGCTGAAGAGGGGAACGCCATAGAATCCTATAAAACAGAGATGGATGCGGCGGCACGCAACAGCCAGGCAGCGCTGGAAGAAGCACAGAAAAAGGCGCAGCAGGAGGCGGAAGCCAATGGCGGGATCCAACCGCCTGCAGAGTTTGACAGCGGCGAAAAGCCGAAGGATGTTGTGAACCCTATTACAGTGATCCGGAGAATCCGAAAGATGGGGATACTTGAACTGGTAATCCCGGCCGGGAAAGGCATATCGGAAAAAACAGTATCAAAGCAATCCCTTGTCTCCGGCAGAAGCCTTCAAAGAGGAATGCCATTATTTGGCGGCATGTCAAAGGATACGTCCTATACTTCGCAGCTTTTGTTTCAGCAGTATCTGATGGGAAAGCTTGGAAACTATCAAAAACCGTCGGAAACCGGCCTTGCCTATCAGATAGAGTATATCCTGAACGGCAAAACAGGCGATATGGAAAATCTGAAGGCTGTGGCGAAAAAATTGCTGGTTATCCGGGAAGGGGTAAATTTTACCTGCCTTTTGGCTGATTCAGGAAAACGTGCGCAGGTTGAGGCATTAGCCCTGGCGATCGCATCTGCTTTTCTGATTCCTCCGGCGGCAGCGGTGATCGAAGGCGCTTTGCTTGTGTGCTGGTCTTTTGCGGAGAGTATTCTGGATGTACGGGAATTATTTGACGGAGGCAGGGTGCCTTTGGTAAAAAAGGCGGCGGACTGGCAGCTGTCATTGGAAAATCTCCCGAATCTTCTGGAGGGGCTGGACTCTGCCCGAAGAGGGACGTCAGACGGAATGTCTTATGAAGATTACCTGCAGGTTATGCTTCTGGCACAGGGAAAGGCAAAGAAGCTGCAGCGGGGAATGGATATGGTGGAACTGGCAGTGCGCGGAAAGGACGGACGGGGAAATTTCTGTCTGGATTCCTGTATTGCCGCCATCGAGGTATCCGTGGATGTGAAAGCAAATAAACGCAAGGCCTTTACAGTAACTAAGCAGTACTGCTATGACTAAAAAGTTCTGTGTAAAAAAAGCCTTATGTTAAAAAACCATTAAAAAAGACTTATTGAAAGATTCTTTAACAAGCTATTGCAAACAGCTTGTTTATAAAAAAGATTTTGTTACGAAAAGAGGTGTAAAAAGATGCTTTTCCGGAGAGTTACGATAAAGCTGAAAAAGCAAGAACCGAATGAGAAGACAGACAGATATGGGAATGTAGAAGAAATGGTGATACAAAAGAAAAAGTGTAAGTTATGGAAAAAAATGGAAAGGATACGCTCTCTAAAAGACCTCTTTCACCTGCTTCCCCCGATGGGCAGGAGAATTACATGGCTCTCCGGGAAGGTGTCTTTTTACGCCTCTTTGAAAAAAATAAAAAAAGCCAGTCTTGCGGTGGAAACAGCGCTGGTGCTTCCCTTGTTTTTTCTGGGAATGGTCACAATGATTTCTTTTATGGATATTTATAAGCTTCAGACAGAGCATTTATCGTCTTTGTGCGAAAAAGCGAAAGAGGCCGGAATGTATGCCTATGTGCCGGGCGGCGCAGGCCCGGAGGAGATCACTTTGCCTGATATTTACATCTATGAGCCTGTGGGCGGTCTGATACCGCTGCCGAAGGTCTGGATGCATAATACGGTGAAGGTGCATGCGTGGACAGGGAAGGATTTTGAGGTTTTTCAGGATGGAGAATCGGCAGACGGGGAAAATGAGGAAATGGTTTATGTGACGGAATCCGGTTCCGTATATCATAAAAAACCGGACTGCACATATCTTGACCTCAGTATAAACAGGGCGTCAGGAAGCGCAGTGGCATCTATGCGCAATGCCTACGGAGAATGCTATGGGGCCTGTGAAATATGCAGCAGAAACCAAAAGCCTGCCGGCAGCGTCTATATCACAAAAACAGGAAACAGGTATCACAATCTGGAGTCCTGCAGCGGGTTAAAGAGAACGGTAAGGATGGTGAAGCATTCTCATGCGGAAGGAATGGGCGCATGCAGCCGCTGCGGATGAAAGGGGGAAAACTGATCGTGAAAGTGTGGATACTTGTCTTTCTTGGGATAAATACGTGGATGGATGTAAGAAAAAAAGAAATTTCTCTTGTTCTGGCGGGAATATTTGCCGCAACAGGAGTGGTTTACTCTATGCAGAAAGGCGCAGGGGGATGGCAGATGCTGTTATCAATGGGGATAGGAGTTATGTTTTTGGCGCTTAGCATGCTGACCCGGGGAGCCGTAGGAATGGGAGACGGATGGCTGATAGCTTCTCTCGGGACTGTGCTTTCAGTGAAAGAGCTTCTCTATACAGTGTGCGCGGGGATGCTTCTGGCAGCAGGATACGCGCTGGTATTGCTGGTGATTTTTCGGCGGAAACGGGATACGGAGATTCCATTTGTGCCCTTTCTGCTTGCAGGATATACAGGAGGACTTTTGTTATGGTGAAAAAAGGACGGCGCGGAAGTATGACAGTGGAGCTTGCCTGTGTCATGTCATTGATACTTTTGGTATTAATAGGAGTTTTATATCTGTGCTTTTTTGTCCATAATCGCGCGTGGCTGACAGCGGCATCCTATGAGGCTGCGCTTGTGGGGAGTATGGAAGGAATCAAAGAGGACGGGCAGATCTATGAAGCCGCCCGGATGCGCAGTGAGGAGCTTGGAAATACGGGTTTTTTCGGGGCTGAAAATCTCACTTCCCAGACAAATGCAGGAAAACAGGTACAGGTAACCTATGATCTGGATACGATTGCGGGTTATGGAAATCTTCAGTGGCATCTGCGCACAGAGGGCAGTTCAAAGGTAATACGTCCGGTTAAGTGGATACGGAAAGTAAAGGCGGCGGCAGGGTTGCTGAATGAAATGGGGGGATAAGCATGCGGGCGGAGTATAAACGTGATATGAGCCATAATTATCTGATCCTTCAGGGAGACGAAGAGGTGGATACTTCCTCTTATCAGGTCAGGATGCTGATCGGTAATGGAGTGCCATCGCTTTTAAAGTGCAGGCTGCAGGGCCTGGATGGAAAAACACTGTTTTATTATGAGATTACCTCAAAGCAGGCTCTTTCCTCATTATTTGAACAGAAAAAACTTCAAACAGAGGATCTGCGGCTTATCTTCGGAGGGTTTGTACGGGTAATGGAAGAAATGTCGGAATATTTACTGAATCCCGGCAGGATCGTACTGAGACCGGAATATATTTTTGTGGATCCGGAAAAGCGTGAACTGTTTTTCTGTTATCTGCCGGGATTTGAGAGGGAGGTGGGAGAACAATTTCAGGCACTGACGGAATATATTCTTCCCAAACTGGATCATGAGGACAGTCAGGCGGTTATGCTTGGATACGGTGTTTACCGAAGAGCATTGGAGGATTGCTTTCATTTAGAATACATTAAAGAAGAACTGTATCAGATACGGGAGGAACCTGTGGATAAAAAGGTTTCCTTAAAAGATAACGGTGGACAGCACCTGCCGGAATCCATGCAGAAGGTGGAAAACTCCGACGGAACTCTTTGGGAACTGGATGGAGAAGATCTGTTATTTTCAGATGCGGAAAAAAAGTCTGACAATGGCCGGAAAGAAAGAAAAGTAAAAACAAACAGCGAAAAGTCCGAAACAATGCAGAAGCAGAATGTAAAAATGCGGAACCGGATACTGGGGTGCGTATCCGGCGCTCTTTTGATACTGGCAATCCTTGCCGCGAATCTTCTGGGATATCTTCCGTGGCTTAAAGCGGAGATAGCGATCGGAGGGATCCTGATTTTTCTCGGGGCTGGATTACTGATCTGGTATTTGGCGGGAAAAAAGAAAAAGACAGAGCCTGAAGAGGAAGAATGGAAAAGAAAAGTCCGGCAGGAAACAAGAGATAAAGAAGACGCTGTTTTATACGGAACGGGAGCAGAAAGAGGCAGCGACGCAGAATATTCAGAACCTGAACGGCCGGATAAAATTGAAAATCTGCGGCAAAAGGAGCAGGCAGTGTTAAAAAACAGCCGTAAGGCAGAGGATATGGAGGAAGGCGGCGGCCTGTCGGAGCCGCTGGGGCAAACTGTAGTGCTCTCGGCAAATGTACAGTCGGGTCCTGCCAGCCTGGTAAGCAGGGAACCCGGAGAGCTTGCGACGATTTATCTTACGGAAGAGCTGACTGTTATCGGGAAGCTGCATACGGCGGCCGACGCCGTGATTCCTCTGCCCACTGTCAGCCGTCTTCATGCAAAGGTACGCAGGCGGGGCGAAGAATATTTCCTTACAGATATGAACTCAAGAAACGGAACCTCCGTAAATGGGAAAATGCTGAAAGGGGATGAGGAATATCTTCTTGAAAATGAGGACGAGGTGGATTTTGCGCAGGCAAGATATATCTTTTTGAAATGAGATCCTTTTTTGATAAGATCTGGCATCTGATAAGAATTGATATTGTCGCAGTTCATTCTCAGGCCTTATTCCGGCTGCAAGGCTATGGACCAGTAATCCGATATTTCCTGTAAGGATCACTATTTCCAGAAATCCTCATGAGAATATCCGGGATGGGAGCAGACGCCCCGAAGGTTACTGCGGGGCGTCTGGCTTGGCGGCGAGAGGCGCAAATGGTATAAATGCTGAGGATATATTCCGATGCTGCTTGCGGTATTCCTGCGGCGATATATGAAAAGCTGACCGAAAGACTCTGGAAAAATGATCGGCGGAATTATAACCGATCTGCTCCGCGATCTCGCTGATTTTAAGATCAGTATTCAGTAAATAATTTGTTGCGTCGGCAAGCCGGAGCTTTTTGATAAGTTCCGTAAAGGTAAATCCTGTATTCTGGCGGATCAGTGTGCATAAATGCGGTTCGCTGTAATGAAACAGCTCCGCCAGAGAGGATAATGTCAAAGTCCGGTAGTTATGCTGAATGTACTGGAGTACCAGTGAAAAATCAGTTCCCATCTGATAATTATAAAACCGGAGGGTCTGGCTGTAGCTGCGCAGCATTTCGGCAAAAAACAGATTTATATAACTGATGCAGCAGGTGTTTCCGTACGTATCCATCCGATTGGATTCAATCGTCATACTGCGGATGTAATTTTTTAAAAGACGGTTGTCTTTAGTAAAAAACATCAGGTAATTTGGGTGCTTATGATCCAGCAGAATCGTCCGGAAGAAACAGGGCAGCAGGTCTTTTGGCGAAGTCAGAGAAAAAAAGGTTGTGTCAAAGGTACTTTGCCGGATGCAGATGGTAAATACCGTGGATTCATCATCAATTAAAAAATCGTGCCTGGAGAACGGGGCGACAATACAAAGTTCTCCCACGCCCATTGTACGTTCTTCATCCTCAAAGATAAATCTTCCCTGTCCCTGAATTACGAAATCAAGTTCAAAATAGTTGTGGCTGTGCAGCTGCGAACGTGTATACCGGGGATGCCGTATGACAAAAACATCACGCGTATGAAGGAGCGCGCCGCTTTCCACTGCGGATGGGGGGATACGGGCATTCAGGATATACGGAGACAGGTTCAGGGGAATAGAATCAACTACTCTGTTAAATTCTTCATCGCTCATATTGCCGTAATCATCAGAACGTTCGGGGAAAACAATATTTTCCAGAAGAAGGCCCTTCCTGTAAAGATATTCGGTCATTTCAGGAAGCTGGAGCTTGCGGCCTGTCCGCTCGTAATAGGATTTCATATGAGCCTGGAAGTCCCCGTATGTCATATAGTAGGCCATAACATTCTCCCTTCGTAAAAAAATGTTGACATAAGCATACCCCATACCCGCCGCTTTATGCAGGGGAATGCTTATCAGCGTTTAAATCTGGACTTAATTATATCAAATTTTAATAAATGTGACAAGGCGAAAACAAAAACATGAAAATAAGTCGGATAACTCAGTTGAAAAAATATTTGTAAAATGATGTTAAAATTCTCGCTGATGTGATATAATACTTTTATCAAACAGCAAAGGGGATGGAAGAATGAAATTTATTATTAGCGGAAAAAACATCACAGTTTCTGAAGGGCTTAAGACTGCCGTTGAGGACAAGCTTGGTAAGCTGGAACGGTATTTCACTCCTGACACCGAAGTTGTAGTAACTTTAAGTGTGGAAAAAGAAAGACAGAAAATCGAAGTGACGATCCCGATGAAGGGCAGCATTATCCGCTCGGAACAGGTGAGCAACGATATGTATGTATCCATTGATCTGGTGGAAGAAGTAATTGAGCGTCAGCTTCGCAAATACAAAAATAAAATCGTAGATAAAAAACAGGCGCCCGGGAATTTCCAGCAGTCCTATCTGGAGAAGGACTATGAGGAGGATGAAGAGGTTAAGATCATCCGTACAAAGAAATTCGGCATTAAACCAATGTATCCGGAGGACGCCTGTGTACAGATGGAACTTTTAGGGCATAATTTCTTTGTATTCTTTAATGCGGAGACAGAACAGGTAAATGTGGTTTATAAGCGTAAAGGAAACACATACGGACTGATCGAGCCTGAATTCTGATCATGCGGATAACAGACAGGTTTCCCGGGAATATATTTAATTCCCGGGAATTTCTTTGCCGAAAATAGCTTTGATCTGGCCGGACATATATTATTCATGAAAAATTCATTGTTTTCCATTCGGGAAAGTGTTAGAATAGGTAGCGTATATGATTAAACTGACCAATTAAAAAAATAAAGATAAACAGGAGTAAACCCATGAATGTGTTTTCAAAAGTATTCGGGACGCACAGCCAGCGTGAGGTAAAACGTATCATGCCGCTTGTGGAAAAGACGGAAGCTTTGCGCCCGGAGATGCAGAAATTAAGTGATGAAGAGCTGAGAGATAAGACCAGAGAATTCAAGAAGCGCCTGGAGGAAGGCGCGACCCTGGATGATCTGCTTCCCGAAGCTTTTGCAACAGTCCGTGAGGCTGCAAAGCGTGTCCTTGGTATGGAGCATTACCGTGTTCAGATCATTGGCGGTATCATCCTTCATCAGGGGCGTATTGCAGAGATGAAGACCGGCGAAGGAAAAACCCTTGTATCCACTCTTCCGGCATATTTAAATGCCCTGGAGGGCAAGGGCGTTCATATAGTAACAGTCAATGACTATCTGGCAAAACGAGATGCCGAGTGGATGGGAAAGGTCCATGAATTCCTCGGGCTGAGCGTTGGAGTAGTCCTGAATGAGATGAAGCCGGAAGAACGCCGCGCGGCATACAATAGTGATATTACCTATATTACCAATAATGAATTAGGTTTTGACTATCTGCGTGACAACATGGTTATCTACAAAGAGCAGCTTGTGCAGAGGGATCTGCATTACTGCATCATTGACGAGGTAGACTCCGTATTGATCGACGAAGCCCGTACGCCTCTGATTATTTCCGGTCAGAGCGGCAAATCCACCAAACTTTATGAGGTGTGCGATATTCTTGCGCAGCAACTGGAGCGTGGAGAAGCCAGCCATGAGATGACCAAGATGGCGGCGATCATGGGCGAGGAGGTCATTGAGACCGGAGATTTCGTCGTTAATGAAAAGGACAAGATAGTCAACCTCACTGAGCAGGGAGTCCATAAGGTAGAGAAATTCTTCAGTATCGAGAACCTTGCTGACCCGGAGAATCTGGAGATCCAGCACAATATCATTCTGGCTCTTCGCGCGCATAACCTGATGCACAAAGATCAGGATTATGTGGTAAAGGATGATGAGATCCTGATCGTTGATGAATTTACCGGACGTATCATGCCGGGCCGCCGTTATTCCGATGGACTTCATCAGGCGATCGAGGCGAAGGAGCATGTTAAGGTCAAGAGAGAGAGCAAGACTCTTGCAACCATTACCTTCCAGAACTTCTTCAACAAATATAAAAAGAAAGGCGGCATGACCGGTACCGCTCTTACCGAAGAGAAAGAGTTCCGTGATATCTACGGAATGGACGTTGTGGAAATCCCCACAAATAAACCGGTACAGCGTAAAGATCTGGATGATGCCGTTTACATGACAAAGAAAGAGAAATTTAACGCTGTGGTGCGGGCAGTTAAAGAAGCCCACGAAAAGCAGCAGCCGGTTCTGGTCGGAACGATTACCATTGAGACTTCCGAACTGCTGAGTAAGATGCTCCGCAGAGAGGGCATCCAGCACAATGTGCTGAACGCCAAGTTCCATGAACTGGAAGCGGAAATCGTTGCGCAGGCGGGCCAGGCGGGCGCTGTAACCATCGCGACCAACATGGCAGGCCGTGGAACGGATATTAAGCTTGACGATGTAGCAAGAGAGGCAGGCGGCCTGAAGATTATCGGTACGGAGCGTCATGAGTCCAGACGTATCGACAATCAGCTCCGCGGACGTTCCGGACGTCAGGGCGATCCCGGAGAATCCCGTTTCTATATTTCTCTGGAGGACGATCTGATGCGCCTGTTTGGTTCTGAGCGGCTGATGAAGGTATTTACTTCCCTGGGCGTGGCCGAGAATGAACAGATCGAGCATAAGATGCTTTCCAGCGCTATTGAAAAGGCGCAGGAGAAAATAGAGTTTAACAACTTTGGTATCCGTAAAAACCTTCTTGACTATGACCAGGTAAACAACGAGCAGCGTGAAATCATTTATAAAGAGCGCCGTCAGGTTCTTGACGGAGAGAATATGCGCGATGCCATCTACAATATGATCACCGATATCGTAGACAGCACCGTGGATATGTGCTTCTCCGACGATGTGGATTCCGACGAATGGGATCTGAACGAATTTAATTCCGTTCTTACCCCGATTATTCCTATTGAGCCTGTAACCGCCGAAAAGGTCAAGGGAAAACGCAGAAATGAAATGAAGCATCTGCTGAAGGAAGAGGCTGTGAAGCTCTATGAAGCAAAAGAATCCGAATTCCCGGAGCCGGAGCAGCTTCGTGAACTGGAGCGTGTAGTTCTTCTTAAGAGTATTGACAGCAAATGGATGGATCATATCGACGATATGGAAATCCTCCGTCAGGGTATCGGCCTTGCGGCCTATGGCCAGCGTGACCCGGTTGTAGAATACAAGATGAGCGCTTATGAAATGTTCAACAACATGACCAACGCTATCCAGGAGGATACAGTGCGTATGCTGTACCATGTTCATGTAGAACAGAAGATCGAGCGTGAACAGGTTGCCAAGGTGACCGGAACCAACAAGGATGATTCCACTGTCCGCAAACCGGTTCAGCGAAAAGAAGAAAAGATATATCCAAATGATCCGTGTCCGTGCGGAAGCGGCAAGAAATATAAACAGTGCTGCGGACGTAAGGCTGCGAAGGTCTGATAATAACGAAAGAAATATTTTAAGAGACTTCAGGAATGAAGTCTCTTTTTTAACGCTCTAGGGAACGGGATGCGGTGGGTGTGCCGCCGAATTGTTTTTTATAGGCACGCACAAAGGTGGTATAGTCTTTAAAGCCGCTCTGCTGGGCGGCTTTCATTACGGGCGCCCCCTGACTGATCAGGCTTCGGGCAAGCAGAAGCCGTTTATTGTTAATGTAGCTGTGCATGGTATAGCCGGTCTGCTCTTTAAATTTGCGCATCATGTGATACTTGCTCAGGTAATATTTCCGGGCAAGATATTCGATGGAAAGGTCATCATTCAGATGGCGGTTGATGTAGCGTACCAGATTTTCTACCTGTGTGTCATAGGAATAAGATTTCTGGTCCATAATGTAATTTTTTTCCAGAAAGATGCGGTTGATATACACCATAAACTGGGAAAACAGGGCATTGCTTAATAGCTCGGAGCAGAAAGCTTCGGCCTTCAGGGAGCCTTCCAACTCATAAAGGATATCCTTCAGATGTTCCTGGAGCCGTGCGTTAAGCCGGATCAGATTGAAGCTGCGGTCATTTGCCTTCTGGAAGCAGGTAAGAAGCTGAGGCTGCGCAATGTCTTCACGAATCCACAGGATAAACCGCTCATAGGGAACGGTTGTGTCAATCTCCGGCTTATGAATTGCATACTGGTTTACCAGAAGGATGTCCCAGGGCTTCAGGTGATATGCCTTTCCTTCAATATGATAGGTGACATTTCCTGAGAGAAAAATAATGACCTTGTGAAAAGCGTGGTAATGATAATCGTATTCTCTTTTGGTCTGGTCTTTAATGTGAAAAAGGCGGTAATCCTCTTTGAGGTATCCGGATTTTTCCTTTGGATTCAGCGAACGTTCCATAGATTTTTCCTTTCTTTTACTGCATATATCAGATGCACAGGGATTCAGTTTGGAATTATATCAGCATATCTGACCAAAATCTCCCCCCCCCGGGGACGCACGAGAGAATCTTGAACGCTTTACTATATGTGCAGGGCTGATTTACATAAGTATAACGTATGAAAGATCAGAAGGCAAGGACATAACCGCACTTTTTGCAATTTATTAAGCAGTTTATTCTATATACATGGTAAAAATAACGGGTATAATAATAAATACCAATAGGTCAACAATGTATAACTGCGAATGTCCGCTTTATCAGTGACAGGATTCAGGAATGGGGAAGAGAGGAACAGGACTATGAACGAATGTATTACAATGGTAAAATATCAGGGACTTGGAAATGATTATTTAATTTTGGATCCCAATAAAAACCGTATGCAGCTTCAGGGGAAAAAGGTGGCTCTGATGTGTCAGAGAGGTTTCGGGCTTGGCGCTGACGGGGTCCTCTATGGCCCTGTGGATATTGATGGTAAAATGGGAGTTCATATCTATAATTCTGACGGAAGCGAGTCTGCGATCAGCGGAAACGGCGTGCGGATTTTCGCGAAATATCTGATGGATCAGGAGTATGTAAAAGAACAGAAATTCTCTATTGAAACATTGTCGGGTTCTATCGAAGTGGAGTGCCTGAACAGCCGTGCCACAGAGTTCCGGGTGAATATGGGAAAGGCGTCTTTTATTTCCAGAGAGATTCCGGTAACAGGAGAGGTACGCGAGGTGATCAACGAGCCGTTTGTGTTTAACGGAAAGGAATATAAGGCTACCTGCTTAACAGTTGGAAATCCCCATTGTATTATTTTTATGGATAAAATAACACCGGAGCTGGCAAAGGAGATCGGGCCTTATGTGGAGAATGCGGATCAGTTTCCGGAGAGAATGAATCTTCAGATCTGCCGCCAGATCGATAAGGGGAATCTGGATATTGAAATCTGGGAAAGAGGTTCCGGATATACAAAGGCTTCCGGAACAGGAAGCTGCGCGGCGGCGATCGCGGCTCATCGGCTTGGAATGGTGGAAGGCAGAGTAAACGTGAACCAGCCGGGAGGAATGATCGAGATTGATATCAGTGAGGATGGAACGCTTTATATGACAGGTACTGTTGGGTATATTGCGGATGTGACCATTGCGGAAAGCTTTTTCTCCTGACAAGCCGCGTAGTTGCCTGCATTCATGAACATGCAGAAAAGTGAAATGTAAATGTCCGTTTTATCGCAGATAAGCATATAGAAAAGTGAAATGTAAATGTCAGCTTTATCGCAGATAAGCATGCAGAAAAGAGAAATGTGGCTGTCAGCTTTATCGCAGATAAGCATGCAGAAAAGTGAAATGTGAATGTCTGTTTTTTAATAGAAGAGTGCCGGATTTCGGGTCCCTTCATGGGAGAAGAATGCCGGCGCTCTTTTGCTGCTTTAAGCTAATCCCTCTGAATCTGTTTCCATGGCTTCCCGCAGCTTTAGCATTGCGGAGAGCTGAGGGATAGTTAATTCCTGGGGGATTCTGATATGAAGCTTTACATATAAGTCTCCGCGTCCGCCCATTTTTTTGGGACGGACAAGCCCCTGGTTTACCAGACGGAGTTTTTGCTCCGGAGTGGTTCCGGCAGGAATATCGAAAAGAACCTCGCCTTTTAAGACGGGGATTTTTACGGTTCCTCCAAGCACCAGGGTGTGATAGTCTACAGTATAATCAGTGTACAAATGGTAGCCCTGTCTTACGAAGCCGGGTTTATCGCGCAGAAGGATGATAATGACGTATATTTTGTCGGGATTCTGTATCTTTTGGTGTTCAATAAATTCTTCTCCGTCACAAATAATATCCTCCAGAATAAAGAACTGATGGTCATAGGAGCCGTCTGGGATCTTTACCTGAAATTTCCAGTTCTTTTCGATAAATTTAAGCCTGGAGGCGGTATCAGGATTTGGAATTCTTTCCGTATAATAGGCGTCTTTTATTACAGTGTCCAATGTTTCCTCCGGATCAAGCCAGACTGCAATGCGGATGGACTGGGGCGGAGGCCCCTCTTCTTCAGAGGGCTTGCGGCCATGGGCGCAGGCCCCGCAGTGTCCGTCCTTCACCTCGCTGTCGTCGGATGCCGTCTGGGAGGAAGCGTGCTGTGCGTAGTAACTCTTACGGTAGGTTTCATGGCCGTAATAATGATACATTTTTCTCTTTTCCGGGTCAGAGAGCACCGCATAGGCTTCCTGGATCTCCTGGAAGCGTTCTTTATCCTCATCTCTGCCGGAGGAAGAATCAGGGTGGTATTTCTTGGCGAGAACGCGGTAGGCTGCCTTGATCTGCGCCTGGGTAGCGTCGCGGCTGATGCCAAGAATATCGTAATAATTTCTCATAAGCAGTCTGCCTTTCTTTTTCTTAAAATATATCGGAAAACTAAAATGGATAAAAATAGTACAATATCAACTGCTTACATTTTACCGTATTTCTTATGCAAATACAAGAAAAAAAGCAGATTCTTTAAAATTTTTCCGAATGAATCGTTTAAAATTTCTTTAAAAATTACCTGCGCAAAATTCCCCAGAATTTATTTGTATTTTTCTGTCGGCTATGATATTGTATACAGTGAGTACCCATAAGATCAGAGCTGGTTACTGTTCACTCCCAAGCCCTGCACTGGTTGCCCGGGTTGTGTCTGATAATGCATAACTGTCACCAGAGATGGGTATCCTGCGCTGAAATACCGCAGGTGGATAAAACAGACAATAAAACAACCGAAATATAGGAAAGAAGGTGAAGCTGTGGTTGAATTAGATCAGTTCAAGACGATTCTTGGAACTTATACAGAACCATTAGTGGAAGTGAGGGATTCACTTTGACCTCGCTAATAAAGAAAAGCGGGTTGAAGAATTAGAGCGCGAAATGGAAGCGCCTGATTTCTGGGATGACGCAGAAAAATCCCAGATGAAGATGAAGGAATTAAAAAGTATGAAGGACGACATGGAAACCTACCAAAATCTGGTAACGCAGATGGAGGATATGGAAACCATGATTGAAATGGGTTACGAAGAAAATGACCCGGACCTGATCCCTGAAATCCAGGAGATGCTGGAGCAGTTTGAGAAGGATTTTGATAACATCCGCGTAAAAACCCTGCTTTCAGGGGAATATGACAGCGAAAACGCTATTATTAAGCTTAATGCCGGAGCTGGCGGAACGGAAGCCTGCGACTGGTGCAGCATGCTTTATCGCATGTACAGCCGCTGGGTGGACAGAAAGGGATTTACCATGGAGGTGCTGGACTATCTGGACGGTGATGAAGCCGGTATCAAATCCGTTACCTTCCAGGTAAACGGAGAAAATGCCTATGGCTATCTGAAATCTGAAAAGGGCGTCCACCGTCTGGTGCGTATTTCCCCGTTCAATGCGGCCGGTAAGCGTCAGACTTCGTTTGTATCCTGCGACGTTATGCCGGATATCGAGAAGGATCTGGATGTAGAGATTAATGATGAGGATATCCGGATCGATACCTACCGAAGCAGCGGGGCGGGCGGACAGCATATCAATAAGACCTCATCCGCGATCCGTATCACACATTTTCCAACCGGAATCGTGGTACAGTGTCAGAATGAGCGTTCCCAGCATATGAATAAGGATAAGGCTATGCAGATGCTGAAGGCAAAGCTTTATCTTTTAAAGCAGCAGGAAGCGGAGGCAAAGCTTTCCGGTATCCGCGGTGAGGTGACGGATATCGGCTGGGGAAATCAGATCCGTTCTTATGTAATGCAGCCGTATACAATGGTCAAGGATCATCGAACCAACGAAGAGACAGGAAATGTGGATGCAGTTATGGATGGAGGAATTGACCTCTTTATCAATGCATATCTGAAATGGATCGCTTTGGCCAAAAAAACAGAATAGAAAAAGAACTTGCAGAGTTTCTTCAGATGTGGTAACATATCCCTCGTAGAAAAACATGTGTCTTTTATAAACGGACAGAAAGGCCGGGTATGCAGAAAACAACAGAAAAGAAAAAGTATTTCGTTGTGAGGGAGCGGGCAGTGCCGGAGGTTTTGCTGAAGGTTGTACAGGCGAAGAAGCTTTTGGATTCGGGAAAGGTTCAGACAGTGCAGGAGGCGTCTGAACAGACGGGAATCAGCCGCAGTTCCTTCTATAAATATAAGGACGATATTTTTCCCTTCCACGAAGAGGCGAAGGGAAAAACCATTACATTTATTATTCAGATGGATGATGAGCCGGGGTTGTTGTCTAATGTACTGCAGACGATCGCGCGCTTTCACGGGAATATTCTGACTATCCATCAGAGCATTCCCATTAACGGGGTGGCGACTCTGACCCTGAGTGTAGACATTCTTCCCGGAAAGGGCGATGCTGAAGCCATGGTGGAAACCATCGAGCAGGAAGAGGGCATTCATTATCTGAAAATATTGGGCAGGGAGTAGCTTCGTTGCCCTGTCCGCAGTGTCTGCTGCGCACAGGGGCGGCCGGACTTCCTGTTCCGGAATATACGCTATTGGAGGAAAACATGGTTAATATAGCAGTGTTAGGATACGGCACCGTAGGAAGCGGTGTAGTGGAGGTCATCAATACCAACCACAACAGCATTAACAAGCGTGCAGGAGAGGATATTAACATTAAATATGTTCTTGATCTGAGAGATTTTCCGGGCGATCCTGTGCAGGAAATTCTGGTGCATGATTATGAAATTATCGCTAACGACCCGGAGATTGATATCGTGGTGGAGGTTATGGGCGGTATTGAGCCGGCCTATACCTTCGTAAAAAGAGCTTTGGAATCCGGCAAGAGCGTCTGCACTTCCAATAAAGCGCTGGTTGCCAAGCATGGCCCGGAGCTGATGGAGATCGCAAGGGAAAAGGATATCAACTTTTTATTTGAAGCAAGCTGCGGAGGCGGTATCCCGATCATCCGTGTGCTGAATTCTTCCCTGACAGCAGATGAGATCGATGAAATTACAGGTATCCTCAATGGAACTACCAACTATATGCTGTACAAAATGAGTACAGAGGGCAGTGAGTTTGACACTGTTTTAAAGGAAGCACAGGAGAAGGGTTATGCGGAGGCAGACCCGACTGCGGATGTGGAGGGCTATGACGCCTGCCGTAAGATCGCCATTCTTTCTTCTTTGGCTTATGGGAGGTTTTTAAACTACGAAACGATCTATACAGAGGGGATCACTAAGATCACACCCGAGGATATGGCGTATGCAAAAGAGCTTAATATGACGATCAAGCTTCTGGCTACCAGCCGTAAGGTCGGCGAGGATTCTTTCTATGCAATGGTTGCGCCGTTTTTGCTCGGCCAGAACAGCCCTCTGTTCAGTGTTAATGGCGTATTTAACAGCGTATTTGTACACGGAAATGTATTGGGCGACGCGATGTTTTACGGAAGCGGCGCCGGCAAGTTGCCTACAGCCAGCGCGGTCGTCGCGGACGTAGTGGATGAGGCAAAGCATCTTCACAGGAATATTATGACCAACTGGACCAGCAGACCTTTGCAGCTTATGGAGATGGATGAGGTGGAAGGACGCTTCTTTGTGAGAGTGAAGGGTTCCACAGTGGATGAGGTGGAGAAGGCCTTTGGCAAGGTTGAGATCGTAAACCTTAAGGATCTGCCGGGCGAGTTTGCGTTTATCTGCGGACCGATGAAGCAGGGAGAGTACAAAGAAAAAGCCAAAATGCTTAACGGAAAAGTCCTGACCATGATCCGTGTGAAGGATTGATTTGTGTAGAGGATGAATTTACGTAAAGGATGAATTCGTGCAGGAAACGGATTCTGATTTGGAGGATTATTATGAAATATGTAGTGATTCTGGGCGACGGAATGGCGGATTGGCCGATCGAGGAGTTAAATGGCGAAACTCCGCTTTCCGCTGCAAAGACACCGACTATGGATGCTCTGGCAAGAGTATCGGAGATAGGGACTGTTGCAACGATTCCGGAGGGAATGGCGCCTGGCAGCGATACGGCGAATCTGTCCGTTTTGGGATATGATCCGAAGAAGTATTATACAGGGCGCTCCCCTCTGGAGGCTTTGAGCATCGGCGTGGACATGAAGGACAGTGATGTGGTGTATCGCTGTAATATTGTAACGCTGACTGAGGAGGATGCTCCTTATGAGGAACAGAGGATCCTGGACCATAGTGCGGATGAGATCAGCACGGAGGATGCAGAGATTCTTTTAAAGGCAGTATGCAAAGAGGTGGAAAACGAAACCTATGGTTTTTATACAGGTACCAGCTACCGTCATTGCATGGTATGGGATAACGGGGAGGTTCTTGAACTGACAGCGCCCCATGATGTGCTCACCCGCAGAATCGGGGAGTATCTGCCTGAAAACGAAATGCTGCGTTGGATGCAGAAGAGAAGCTATGAGATTTTGAAGAACCATCCGCTGAATCTGGAGCGTAAGGCAAAAGGGTTGAATCCTGCCAACAGCTTCTGGTTCTGGGGAGCCGGGACAAAGCCGGTTCTGACTTCTTTTGAGGACATTTACCATAAAAAGGGTGTTATGATCTCAGCAGTGGATTTGCTGAAGGGAATCGCCGTAGGGGCACAGATGGACAGAATTATTGTGGAAGGCGCCAACGGCGGCCTGAATACCAACTATGAAGGGAAAGCAAAAGCAGCGGTGGACGCACTGACAAAGGGCGGCTATGATTTTGCTTATGTTCATGTGGAAGCGCCTGATGAAATGGGCCATCAGGGAAGTGTGGAGAAGAAAATCCAGGCCATCGAATATCTGGATGAGCGTCTGATCCGCATTGTGAAAGAAGGGCTGGATGCATCAGGCGAGGACTACCGGATGCTGATACTTCCGGATCATCCGACTCCTATTCAGGTACGTACCCATGTGGCGGAGCCGGTTCCCTATCTTTTATATGACAGCACAGCTCCCCAGGAGCATACCTGGCATTATAATGAGAGGGAAGCTGCCGGGAGCGGAGTTACTGTGGCACATGGATGGGATTTGATGGGATATCTGTTTTCAGATAAATAATCTGTAAATGCATCCTGCAAAAGCAGTTTTCAAACACATACTTTGGGGAGGATGTTATGTTAATTGTAAAAAAATTCGGCGGTACGTCTGTGGCAAATAAAGAGCGTATTTTCAACGTTGCCAACAGATGTCTCGAGGAATATAAAAAAGGCAATGATGTAGTGGTTGTTCTGTCCGCAATGGGGAAATATACAGATGAACTGATTTCCATGGCACAAGATATCAATGAAAAGCCGCCTAAGAGGGAAATGGATATGCTGTTTACCATTGGTGAACAGATGTCAGTGGCGCTTATGGGAATGGCAATGGCGAAGCTTGGCGTTCCGGCGGTTTCTCTGAATGCTTTTCAGGTGGCTATGCATACCACGAGCGTACATGGCAACGCGCGGCTGAAAAGAATTGATACCGAGCGTATCCGCCGGGAACTGGAAGACCGTAAGATCGTGATCGTTACAGGCTTTCAGGGAATCAATAAATATGATGATTATACCACACTCGGGCGCGGCGGTTCCGATACGACAGCGGTTGCTCTGGCAGCGGCGCTTCATGCGGACGCCTGCGAGATCTATACGGATGTGGACGGTATTTATACCGCAGATCCGCGTAAGGTTCCGTCTGCAAGGAAGCTGAAGGAGATCACATATGATGAAATGCTGGATCTGGCTACTCTTGGCGCGGGAGTACTGCACAACCGCTCTGTGGAAATGGCTAAGAAATACGGTGTGCCGCTGGTGGTGCGTTCCAGTCTGAATAATAGTGAAGGAACTGTCGTAAAGGAGGAAGTTACAGTGGAAAGAATGTTGATCAGCGGCGTTGCCCTGGATACGGAAGCTGTCCGTATCGCAGTGATCGGATTGAAGGATGTGCCGGGAATGGCATTTAAGTTGTTTGATACCCTTGCGAAGAAAAATATCAACGTTGACGTGATTCTGCAGTCTATCGGACGTGCCGGAACCAAGGACATTTCCTTTACGGTAGATGGGAAGGATCTGGATGACGCGGTAGCCGTCCTTGAGGCAAATCAGGCTCGTCTGGGCTATAAGGAACTGCATTCCGAGAGAAACATCGCCAAGCTTTCTATTGTGGGAGCAGGCATGATGAGCAATCCCGGCGTGGCGGCAAAGATGTTTGAGAGTCTTTATAACGAGGGTGTGAATATCAATATGATTTCCACATCAGAAATCCGCGTAACCGTCCTGATCAACGAGAAGGACGGCGTAAGGGCAATGAATGCGGTACATGACGCATTTAACCTGATGGATTAAATTTACAGGATATCTGCGGTGCAGAGCCTTTATGACGTTTCGCAATGAAAGGCTGTCGAAATAAAAGGAAAGCCATATAAAAATAAACAGGATACAGGCGCTGCACCAGCAGCGCCTTTTCTGACGGATAAGCTTTTAATGGTTTTCTGAATGCATTTTTCATATTTTTTAACATGCCGGAAGGCATGCCCTCCTTGCGTCGTTCCTGCC
>JAUNGB010000190.1 GCA_030524715.1 Eubacteriales bacterium
TAAATTATCGTTTATGTTAAGAGGGCGAAACGACAATGATTAGACTTTCAAAGGAAGCATATGGAATTTTGAAAGAAATAATCGATCATGAAGGAACACTTAGCTATTGGCAACAACGGTTAAAAAACCTCAATGGCAAGGAAGATAGTCTTCTTCGTGGTTGTTTTAAGGAATTATCAGACGCAAAAATGATTTCCACAATATGGACTGATAATTGCCCTTATGTAATTCAAATACTCAAAGAAGGGTATCTTTACGAAAAAAATATAAAGAAAGAAGAAAAAGCGACTATGAGTCAGTTTGAAAGAGAACTAAATGAGCTTTTAGAGCGAGCAAAGAGCATCAAAAGTCCAATAAACGCTGCTTTCAGCAGAACTGAAATACGCGAATATAATAGACCAAGCGAAGATTGGATTAACGATGCGGAAATATTTTATAATAAGTACCTTAAAGAACATGCTCTCTCGGATAGAATGAGCAGATTATTTTTTCACCGGACAACAGATTCTTTTTCCCAACTTGTTCCCTGTTTTAACAGTATAGCTAAAGATAGGGAATTTATTGATAAAATTAATGGAATTGAAAAAAGAACTGTTCCTGCTTATCAGGCCACGTTTTTTCCTCAATATGATGTGTTTCTTTCACACGCAAATGCTGACAAGCAGGATTTTGTTGATAAGTTGAATGAATCCCTTGAAAAGCTTGGTATAAAAATATTTTACGACAAAAAATCCCTTGAGTGGGGCGACAAATGGAAAGACTGTATCCTTGATGGCACTGAAAAAGCTGAGTTTGCAATTATTGTGATATCAGAAAACTTTTTCGATCGTGAATGGACAGAAAGAGAATTATCTGAGTTTTTAAATCGACAAGATAGAAATGGTCAAAAACTGATACTTCCAATCGTACATAATATCTCAAATGAAGATTTAAGAAGGAAGTATCCATCTGTAGCAGAAATACAAGCGATTGACTCCCGCAACTACTCGTGTGATGAAATTGCTCTTTTGTTTGCTAGACAACTCATCAAGCGATTAAAAGCTGAGAGTTAATCATACATAATAACACAATACATAGCAATTTTTAACGCAATAGAATTTCTCTCACCAGTGGCGAGAGTATTATCAAAGGAACTGCCACTGCTCGTCGTTCTCTGTACATTCAAAAAGGAGATACGACGATGAAAGACCAACTGATTGCAGAAATACAGCAAAAACTGTTATCATCTCTCAACAACGAACAACTGATGAAACTAAAAAGCGTGCTGGAAGATGTGTTTCATGGGCTGACTATCAGTGAAAGAGAACCACAGAAATTCACTGAAGAGCGGGACGCTGTAGAAACTTTTATTTCAGCAAAGCGTGTAGAGGGCTGTTCTGAGAAAACGCTGGCCTATTACCGGAAAACTATTGAATCAATGGTAGCTGGCATTGGTAAAAAGGTGCAGCAGATCACTACTGATGACCTTCGTGCTTATTTGACAGATTATCAGAAAACACGAAAGTCCAGTAAAGTGACGATAGACAATATCCGACGCATTTTATCCAGCTTCTTCTCTTGGCTTGAGGACGAAAACTTTATCCTCAAAAGTCCGGTACGAAGAATCCATAAGGTGAAAACGGCAAAGGTTGTAAAGGATACCTACACGGATGAATCCTTAGAGATGATGCGGGACAACTGCACTAGCATCCGAGACTTGGCAATTATTGATTTGCTTGCCTCTTCCGGTATGCGTGTAGGAGAACTTGTGACACTGAACCGTGAGGATATCAACTTTGCCGAACGCGAATGCGTAGTTTTGGGTAAAGGTAGCAAAGAACGGTTGGTTTATTTCGATGCAAGGACGAAAATTCATTTGCAGAATTACCTTGATAGCCGGGAAGATGATAATCCGGCGCTGTTTGTCTCTTTGAAGGCTCCTTTTGAGCGACTGATGATTGGTGGTGTAGAGATCAGGCTCCGAGAGTTGGGAAAGCGCTTGAATATCCAAAAAGTACATCCTCATAAGTTCCGGCGCACAATGGCTACATCGGCCATAGATAAGGGGATGCCTATAGAGCAAGTCCAGCAGCTCTTAGGACATCAGAAAATCGATACCACCATGCACTATGCGATGGTGAAGCAACAGAATGTGAAGCTGGCACATAGAAAATACATCGGATAGGATGGTTACAAGAATATGAATATAGCAAAGCTAAGTGAATTGTTGATCGGAGGAAAGGGATTCTATGGCATTGCGGCTTCTGCAGTTGAGCGCCGTGATGACCTTTATACATATCTACGCATTACGGATATTTGCGATGACGGAACACTAAATTATGCCGGTTTAAAAAGCGTGGATGCTCCCAATGCTGTGAATTACTTACTAAAACCCAACGATATTGTTTTCGCAAGAACAGGGGGAAGCACTGGACGTAACTATTTTTACGATGGTTCAGATGGCGAGTTCGTGTATGCCGGATTTTTAATTAAATTTAGCCTTGATCCTCAAAAGGTTAATCCCAGATTCATTAAATACTATTGTCAATCCGGGCAATACAACAACTGGGTACGTTCTTTCAATACCGGTAGTACGCGAGGAAATATCAATGCTCAGACTTTTGGAGATATGGAGATTCCCTTACCAGAACGAGCGCAACAAGATTATCTTGTTAATGTTTTATCTCCAATAGACAAAAAAATCAAAATCAATCAACAGATAAACGATAATTTA
>JAUNGB010000088.1 GCA_030524715.1 Eubacteriales bacterium
TAATCGGTCGAGGGCTTGACCAAACAGAATCTCAATAAAGGAAATGTCAACATGTGTGTAGTTTTGAAGGTACAATAAAAAACAGCGAATTTATTTCGCTGTTTTTTTGTTGCTTTTATTGCGTTTCTTTGGAACGGCTGCATAAATAAAGAAAATCCGACAACCTGCAATAATCAGAAAAAGAAACAATTGTAGGGAATCCCATATCCTTTTCCGGAATTTTTTCCTGAGTATACCAGATTCCGCATAATCCATTATCCCATGCCCCCTGCACATCCTTTTTCAGATTATCTCCGATAAAGGCACACTCTCCGGGAAGGCATCCGGCCTTTTCTGTGCAGATTTTAAAGAAATGGGGATGTGGCTTTTCTACGCCTGTTTCCTGACTTGTTACAATAAAGTCTATATAAGGAGCATAGCCGAGTTTTTTCAGTTTTTCGTATTGAATGGTTATAGTCATATCCGTTCCGATACCGATTCGGATATGGCTCTCCTTTAAAACAGAAAAAAGATGGAGAGCGCCCGGGGAAGGTTCCGCATGTGCGATCAGTGTATCCCAATAGGAATGATACATATTTTGGACATGGGGGAATATCGGTGCGGAAAGAAGCTCTGTCATACATTGAAAACGGATCATTCTGCTGTGAATTGCCGCAGTATCTGTTCCGATGCGGGTATTGGCAATTTTCTGTGCTTTCTCATAGTAGAAGTTCATTTCCTCCCTGTTGATTCCGAAAGAAGTCCGGCAGTAAGCAGCCAGCGCTTCCATTCCATAGACATGGCTTTTATCGTAATTATAAAGTGTATTATCAATATCAAAAATGGCAGCTTTGATCATAAATGATTCCTCCGAATGCGTTATTATTTAACTATATCCTACTATATCTTTTCTGATGGAATTTGACAAGAAGGATTATAAATATATGACAATAGACGACTGTGTTCATGAGCATATAGTAAAGCGAAATAGGAATGTCCTCTTTATCCGCAGGTATAAATAGCAATAAACCGGCTCCGGAACTTTCGGAATAAAAGTATAAATACCTCTAATAATTGGATAAAATATCATGAAATATATAAAAATATAATTAAATGTCGAACAAAATTGAATATAGTCATTAATTGTAAAATAAAACATACAACTTTTTGTTGCACTTTTTTAGTACATCAGATATAATAAAGTCAAACAGAACCGAAAAAGGAATCATCAGGATTTCTATAAAGTACATACTGCCGTATAAAGCACAAAAGAAGCCTTTCGTGTCTGCTTTTGCAAGAGAATCAGATACGGTATCAAGGACTAAAATATGACATGTGGATGGCTTCCGGATAAAGCAGAGCATTGAAGCGTACAAAGTGTACAGGGAAGGAGAAGACCCAAGGGCATCATGAAAAATAATACGGCTGAAGGATACCGAATATATCTGGGAAAGTTTATAGTGCGCTATGGCTGGAGCTTGTGAGAATTGTTACATTACTGAAATATTTTATGCAAAAGCCTGCTGATGAAAAGGTACAGGGAATACCGTCTTTAAACATAGTTGCTTCCAGTCAAACCATGTCTGAAAATCAAATCTCTTATTTCTAAGGCTGGCCGTATTCGTATTATGCGGCCAACTGTCAGGTTTATTCCATTTTACTACTGGTGTTTTACAGAAAAGAACAGAAAATAAACAGAAAAGAGATTTTGTATGTTTATAACATTTGACTTGACTAACCCATATTTTATATAGTATCATCATAGAAACCCGAAAATCTCTTTGCACTGCATTACATTCAGTCGGAATGCGAGATCAACAGTACAAACTGAGCAGGCGATACCTTTGGTATGGGGCCGGGCCGCTTCGTGCGGCAGCAGGTGAACAGGTCAGTAAGACGGCATCTGCGGGACAGTAGTATGTTCCGCAGGTGTTTTTTTATTCTAAAGAAAGTGTTGAACATGTTTTGAACTGACAAGTCGCGCAGCGACCTGCATTCATGAGCATGCAGTAAAGCGGAATGCGAATGTACGCTTTACTATCGTCTGGTTTCTTACAGAATAAAAAGCTTCATGTTTTAGAGAAAGTAAAATACAATCTGCGGGCAAATTCTTTTAATGTACGTGGCATAAAAGGAGAAAATATCAAAATGGAGGTCGCTGTTATGAAACATGAGAAACAAGGTAAAGCAACTGCAGCAGATGAGCAGCAGATTGCAATGAAGGTATCCGGAGTCAGTATTTTTGTAAATCTGGCGTTATCCCTGTTTAAGTTTTTGGCAGGTATCATTGCTCATTCAGGGGCAATGATTTCTGATGCGGTTCATTCTGCATCGGACGTCATAAGTACGGTCGTAGTAATTATCGGAGTCAGAATGGCAAATAAAAAGTCCGATGAAGATCATCAGTATGGACATGAGCGTTTGGAATGTGTCGCTTCTATTATACTTGCCGGGCTGCTGATAGCTACCGGAATCGGAATTGGGGTTGCAGGGATTCAGAAAATTATTGACGGAACTTCCGGGAATGGTCTGGAAATACCGGGAATGCTGGCGCTGGTAGCAGCAGTTTCATCTCTGGTAGTAAAAGAGTGGATGTTCTGGTTTACAAGGGCAGCCGCGAAAAAGATCAATTCCGGCGCGTTAATGGCGGATGCATGGCACCATCGTTCCGATGCCCTGTCATCAATAGGCTCCTTTATAGGTATTTTGGGCTCCAGGCTGGGGTATCCGATTCTGGATCCTGTGGCAAGCGTGATCATCTGCCTCTTTATCGTAAAAGCTGCGGTAGATATTTTCCGGGATGCGATCGATAAAATGGTGGATCACTCCTGTGACGAAGAAACTGAGGAAAAAATGCGCACGGTAATTATGGATGTGCCGGGAGTGGAAAGAATAGACGTTCTCAGAACCAGGCTGTTCGGTTCCAGGATGTATGTGGATATTGAAATTGCCGCTGATGAAAATATTCCTTTAAAAAAAGCCCATGCGATTGCCGAAAAGGTACATCATTCCGTTGAGAACAGCTTTAAGGAAGTAAAACATTGCATGGTGCATGTGAATCCTTCCAGCGAAAGCATATAAATAAGCATCGGTGAGCGAATAAGGAAACTGAGGTAAGTCTGCGGGTGTTGGGACGAGAATCCTGATGCTGGCAGGCTTTTTGTTGTTAGATAGTTTTTGTATTTGTAGCCGAAGTTACATGTTACTTGACCTGTACTTGACCTGTAGCAACAGGTCAAGTTGAGAAACTAATAATATGAAATTGAACTGTATTGTGATAAAATTTGTGCTGTTTTGGGAGGAAAGGACTGGAACGCGGTTCTGAATACAATGAAAGAACGGATCGTGTTTATAGACGAGGGAAATGTCTTTGTCTATTCCACAGAATTTGCCAGGGCTGTGCAAGAGTCTGATAATTATTACGTGATTGTAACAAGAGAGGGACTGGCGAATCTTCCGTATAGTGTAGAAGAGATTTACGGAATACGTGAATCGGGGAAATATGCAACGATAAAGCAGACATATAATGAACTGTATCATATTTATGGGAAGCATAGTCCATTCGAAAAGGCGGCTACGACAAACAAACCGTAAACCCTGATCATCAGGTGTTTACGGTTTGTTTTAAACAGGGGATGAGAGAATCGAACTCCCACCAAAGGTTTTGGAGACCCCTATCATACCATTTGACCAATCCCCTAAATTTCCATCTGTTCAAATTATACATGTAACAGATACATTTGTCAAGAGAAAAACGGAGATGGAGAGATTTGAACTCTCGCGCCGGTTACCCGACCTACCGCATTTCGAGTGCGGACCCTTCAGCCACTTGGGTACATCTCCAGTTTCATATAATCAGACTTTTAAGAATCTGACCAAAAACCATTATATCGTTTTCCGCAGGAAAGGTCAATTCTTTTTTTGATTATTGACGAAAAAAGAATACTGTAATATGATAATATACAAAAGTTTTCGTATTTATAAAGGAGAACGACATGAGCGACAAGAAAAATGCAATTTTAACAGCAGTGGAAGCGTTGACGGAAAATTACCATAAGGAAGAGCTGTTTATGCCTGCCGACGGCAGGTATCTGCTCAACAGGGCGGCTGTGATCGATGTGGTGAGAGAGCTTCGGTCAGTGATATTTCCGGGGTATTTCGGCGTGGATTCCGGAGTGCGGATATTTCCGGAATATTATGTAGGAACAAGGCTGAACAGTCTGTACGACCGTTTAAAGGAACAGATCGAGATCGCGCTTTTTTATAATAGCAAGGGCGAAGAACAAAAGGAAATCAGCGAAAGGGCAGAGAGAATCTGCGCAGGATTTTTTGAAAAGCTTCCGGAGGTTCAGGAAATGCTTTTAAAGGATGTACAGGCGGGCTTTGACGGAGATCCCGCGGCCAAGGGAAAAGAGGAGATCATCGTGTGTTATCCGGGCCTGTTCGCAATCTATGTCTATCGTCTGGCGCATCTGCTGTATGTGGAGAAGGTGCCCCATATTCCGAGGATCATGACAGAGTATGCCCATGGACGTACCGGAATCGACATTAATCCGGGTGCGAGTATCGGGGAATATTTCTTTATCGACCACGGAACAGGAGTTGTAATCGGAGAGACTACGGAGATTGGAAATAATGTGAAGCTGTACCAGGGCGTGACCCTGGGGGCGCTTTCCACAAGGCAGGGACAGCAGCTTGCCAATGTGAAACGTCATCCCACCATCGGCGATAACGTTACTATTTATTCCAATTCCACTGTTCTGGGCGGTCAGACCGTAATTGGAGAGAATACGATTATCGGCGGCAATACCTTTATTACGGAGTCTATTCCTGCAAATACCAAGGTCAGCGCCAAAAGCCCCGAGCTTGTTATTAAAAAGCCCAGAAACCAATTGGCAGCGACTAACGTATGGGATTGGGAGAACTAGTACATCATTGTACTTATTACTTCAGGATGAGTGCAGCGATGTACTGGGATTTGCATTGTTCTCTTTTGAGAATAGCTTTTGTATTAATTTTTTGAAAAAAATAAAAAATTGGTGTTGACAAAAACAAAAAAATATAATATACTAACTCATGTCTTAAGGAAAGCAGCAGTACGAAAGACAGACAACACCAATATGCGGGTGTAGTTCAATGGTAGAACACCAGCCTTCCAAGCTGGATACGTGGGTTCGATTCCCATCACCCGCTTTGTGCGATAGTGGCGTAGTTGGTAACGCGCGACCTTGCCAAGGTCGAGACCGCGGGTTCGAGCCCCGTCTATCGCTCTTATGGATTCCGATCAGTCGGAATCCTTTTTTTAGTATATTGTGCCAGGAAGGGAGCTGCCCGGAAATGGGCGGCTCCCTTCCTGGCACAGGCCGCGCAGCGGCCTGTGTTCCTAATCCTGCAGCAAAGCGGAACAAGAATGTCCCCTTTCCCACAGGTTTAATCCTTAGATTTAATCCTTAATCCTTTAACTGATAGGCTACCAGGGCGATGTTCCAGTAGCCCTGCTTATTCAGTTCTCTTTCAAACTGCTGGATCTTTTCACGGCAGGCTTCGGAAAGCTCTGCGATCTCGGCTTTGGAAAAGTCGATGTCTTCATGCGATACGCTGTTTTTTTCCATTAGGAAATCCCCTCCTTTTCCTGATCCACCAGACCGTAGAAGGTGAGTAGATACAGACCGCAAAGCCCTACCAGACCGTAGATTACTCTGGAAAGCCAGCTCATGCTGCCAAAGAGCAGGGAAACCAGATTCAGATTAAAAAATCCGATAAGTCCCCAGTTGACTGCTCCGATAATAGCAATGGTCAATGAAAAGTATTGTAAAAATTTATTTCCCATAAGTCACCATCCTTTCTTACGGATAGTGTTCCATGAAAAAAAGAAAAATATACATATAAATTAATACCCCGCAGAAGGCTGCAGGGTATTTAAACTGCGTCATATATGCATAATAGAGGAATATTCCGTTACTGAAGCTTCAGAACCTGGGATGTGGTATCGCCGCCGCCGAAGCTGAAGGCTTCTCCTGCCTGCAGGGTAACATCGGACATATCCTTCAGAGAGAACGCCTGGCATACATTCACTGTAGCTCCCGGCTGGATTTCCGCCATGAACTGGTCGATGGCGTCGTCATTGGATTCCGGGATAGCGGCGCTTAAGACCTCGCCGTTCTGGTAAGCCTGAAGATTTACATCCACCATAGCGCTGGAAGCGGCAGTCCCATTGTTGGTATAATCATAGTAGACCAGCAGGCATGGGCTTCCGCCGAAGTCATCAGCTACCTTATGCTGGGTGTAGCGGATCGTGAATTTTTCGCTGCTCATGTCGATCTTGTCGTCTGCTGTTGCTTCCGGAGTTTGTGTCTCCCCGGTATCGGAGGTTTCGTCCATACTGGCAATGGTATTATTGATCTCATCCTCCACGTTTTTGAAGTTTGCGGACATGATTTTTACAGTTTCTTCATCCAGAGATACGATCTTCCATTGGCCGTTGGCTTCAATGACCGGATAGGTAATATCAGTCTCCGAATATTTATCCTCCATGGAAGCAGCCTTTTCTTCCAGAATGCCGGCAAGGAGAGTCTGAATTTCTTCTTCCTCCAGCTCCCTGCCGGAAAAAGCGTTGGAGACAACCTGGCGCAGAAATTCGCTGATGGTTTCCTTATAGATATCAGAGCCGTCTATATATTTAATATGAGCGGTGACATTGGCGGTTCCATTCTGGATGTTAAACTGGTTCTTTTTGATCTCAAAGGTCATTTTCTGGTTGATTTTCTGGAAAAATCCGGTGTAGGCGGCAGTCCGGATATCAGCGTTGTCCAGCGCGGTCAGATCGTTGCTCTGCAAAAGAGCGCTCATTCCGTTGAAATCCATCTGCTGCACATTTTCAAGAAAATCTTCAACGGCCGTTGCCGGCTTCTGCCGCTCCGTAAAATAATACGCGGCGGCGCCTGCAGCGCCGACGATGACGGCAAGCAGAAGGATCATCCATCCCCATCGTTTCTTTTTTTTCTTTTTTGGTAATGCCTGTTTCGACTGCTGATTTTGTTGTTCCTGATTCTGTGTATCCATAATATAACCTGGACTCTCCTTTCTTTAAGTTTCCATATTTGCGGGAAAGACTTCTCTGTTTCCGAATAAGTTGTTTCTCAAGCTTCTTTACTCTTGCTGATTTATTAATGTTCTTGTAAGTCTTGCCATTTGAAACAATAGCAAAATCCTTTAATCCAAGGTCAATACCGATTCCTTCATTAAATTTATTGGCTTGCTTATTGTCAGGAACCTCTACGAGAACTGAAACATAAAATCTGCCAGCTTTATACAAATTCGTTATTCACCGCCTGGATTGTCAAGAATTATTATAGCAGAATCCGTTGACAATGGCAATCGTAGAACGTATAATGATGCCATGACCGACCGGCCGGTCGGAAAAAGCCTGAAAGAATCCGGTACGCCGATGTATCTGAATATCAGGAAGAGGAATGGAGAGAAGTTTATGATTTCACGTTATAGTGTCAGGAAACCATATACTGTAGTAGTTGCCATTGTATTGGTTATTATCCTCGGGGTGGTTTCTTTCGGGAAGATGAATACGGATTTGCTTCCCAGCATGAATTTACCTTATGCGATTATCATGACTACCTATGGAGGGGCAAGCCCCGAGACAGTGGAGACCGTTGTAACCAGGCCTATTGAGCAGTCCATGGCGACCGTCACGGATATTGAGAACGTAAGCTCCCAGTCCAGTGAAAATATGTCTCTGGTGATCCTGGAATTTCAGGAGACTACAGATATGGACTCCGCTACCATTGAAATGCGGGAGAAGCTGGATCAGATCAGCGGTTACTGGGATGACAGCGTCGGCAAGCCGATGATCATGAAGCTGAACCCCGACATGATGCCGATTATGATCGCCGCCGTTGAGATAGACGACCTGGAGGCTACGGAGGTAACGGATTACGTTTCCAGCCATATCCAGGCAGAGCTTGAGAGTATTGCCGGGGTTGCCAGCGTTTCCACTACAGGAAATATTACAGAGAGTGTGGACGTCCTCATTCGTGAGGAAAAGGTCAGTGAAGTTAATAAAAAAATAAGCGACGCTATTGACCACCAGTTTAAAGAGAAAGAGGAAGAGCTTGAAGATGCCCAAAAGGAGCTTGCCGAGGGCAAAGAAAAGCTTGAGGATGGCAAAAAAGAACTGGAAGACGGCAAAGAACAATTACAAAGCGGTAAGGATCAGATGGTTGCCGGACTGGAGCAGGGCGCGCAGCAGATGAATGCTGCTGAAGAGAAGATCGCTTCCGGTGAAGCGGAGATCAGTAAGCAGGAAGCGCTGCTGGAAGAGAAGCAGCAGGAACTGAACGACGGGCTTGCTAAGATCACGGAGGGGAGAACACAGGCAGAGCAGGCTCTTGAGCAGCTAAGTCAGGCGCGTACAGGGATCGAAACATTAGACCAGGGGATTTCCGGCCTTGTGGGCAAGGAGACGGAGCTTCAGGGAAGTATCGATTCTATCCGGGCGGGTATGACGGATATTGACAACCAGCTTGCACATCTTGAGGCCAATCCGGATATGCCCGGCTATGAGGAGACTGTGGCAGGCCTGCAGCAGGCAAGGGCAGAGCTTGAGCAGCAGCTTGCTGCCGTGGAAGCTGCCATCAGTGAAATTTCTGTCCAGCGCGGCGCTTTGGAAGAGCAGTTAAATCAGGTGGTTACTGCTCTCGGAAAAAGTTCTGCAGAGGAAGCGCTCACTTATATCACAGAGCAGTCTACAGAGCTGTGGAACACTCTGGAAGAGCTGAGTGCATCTGAAGCAAAGCTTTCGGAGGGACAGGCGCAGATCGATGCGGGGAAGGCTAAGCTTGCGGAGGCAAAGCAGCAGGTAACCTCCGGCAAAGCGCAGCTTAACTCGGGCAAGATCCAGATGGATACCCAGAAGCTTCTGGCCGCCATCGACATGAGTGTTGCGGAGTCTAAACTGGATTCCGGCAGTTCTCAGATCGAAGCAAATGAAGCCAGCATGGAGGAAGCGCAGGAACAGCTTGACTCCGGCAGGGAGCAGCTTGAAGAAGCAAAGGAACAGGCTAAGGATCAGTCAAATCTCAGTAACCTGCTGACTACGGATCTGGTGAAGGGGATTCTTGCCGGGGAAAACTTTTCCATGCCTGCAGGCTACATACAGGAGGGCAAGGAGGATTATCTCGTCCGTGTGGGCGACAAGCTTGACAATATAGAAAATATTGAGGATCTTGTACTTTTGGATCTGGGGCTTGACGGCCTGGAACCCATCAGACTGAGGGATGTGGCGGACGTTACAAAGCAGGATGACAGCGATACGGTCTATGCCCGGCTGAACGGCAATCCGGGAGTCATGCTGACTATGGAAAAACAGACGGGATATTCCACCGGAGATGTTACGGACCGTCTTTTGGAGCGGATCGATGAGATCGAAGCAGAGCAGACAAACGTTCATTTTTCTGTACTGATGGATCAGGGGATCTATATTGACCTTGTTGTGGATTCTGTTATGCAGAATATGCTGTCCGGCGCGGTATTGGCGGTGTTGATCCTGCTTTTGTTCCTGAAGGATATCAGGTCGACGGTCGTTATTGCATTTTCCATTCCGATCAGTGTGGTCGCCGCCTTTGTATTGATGTATTTCAGCGGGATTACCCTGAACGTGATCTCCCTTTCCGGCCTGGCGCTGGGGATTGGTATGCTGGTGGATAACTCCATCGTTGTGATCGAAAACATCGAACGGCTGCGCCAGATGGGCGTTCCGGCCAAAAAGGCCGCTGTAGAGGGGGCGAAGCAGGTTTCCGGGGCCATTGCGTCCTCTACTCTGACGACGATCTGCGTGTTTGCTCCGATCGTGTTTACCGAAGGGATCACAAGACAGCTTTTTGTGGATATGGGACTGACCATTGCCTATTCCCTGCTTGCCAGCCTGGTTGTAGCGCTGACCCTTGTTCCTATGATGTCGGCGGGACTCCTTAGCAAGAGCAAACCCAAAAAGTTCCGCATTCTGGATAAGATCCGCAATGGCTATGCGAAGCTTCTGGGCGTCGCCCTGAAAGCGAAATTTCTGGTATTCCTTCTTGCCGTCGGGCTTCTTGTGGGAAGCGCGTATATGGCATTGAAGAAGGGAACCGCGTTTATGCCGGATATGGAGAGCACCCAGGCTTCCATGACCATCACCGCGGAAAAGGGAACCTCCTTTGAAGATCTGACTGCATGTGCGGATGATGTAATTGCAAGTATCGAAGACATTGAGGATATCGAGAGTATCGGCGCTATGTCCGGCGGAAGCGGAATGGCGGGAATGCTCGGCGGAAGCGGCTCCGATGATTCCGTCAGCGTTTACCTTCTGCTGAAAGAGGATAAGGTTCTTACCGGTGAAGAACTGGAAAAGGAAATTCTGGAACGTACCCGGGATTTTCCATGCGAGGTAGCGGTTTCCACCCAGTCTATGGATATGAGCGCGCTGGGAGGCAGCGGTATCCAGGTGCGGATTAAAGGCAAAGAGCTGGATCAGCTTTCCGCTATTGCAAAGGACGTCGCCAAAATCGTGGAAGGCGTTGAAGGGACCCAGAATGTTTCAGACGGACAGGAGGATTCCGATAAGGAATACCGTATTTCTGTCAATAAAGAAAAAGCCATGGAGTATAAGCTTACGGTAGCGCAGGTATTCCAGGAAATTCAGAACCGTCTGGCAGAGGCTTCTTCCGCCACGACACTTTCTACAGCGGATAAAGATTACAGTGTATATGTGAGAGACGAAAAGGACGAATCCCTTACAAGAGAGGATCTGCAGAATCTTCCTATTACGGTGACCGACAGCGACGGCGAGGAAAAAGAGATCAAACTGTCCGAACTTGCGGAATTTGAGGAAGCCACAGGCCCCCAGTCCATCAGCAGGGACGCACAGTCCAGATACATGACAGTATCAGCGGAGATCGATTCGGAGCACAATATCGGCCTTGTATCAGACGAACTGTCTGAAAAACTGAAGGATTACCAGCTTCCAGGCGGGTATACGCTGGAAATGACCGGTGAGGATGAGACAATCAATGACGCTATGGAGCAATTGTACCTGATGCTGGCGCTGGCGCTTGTATTTATGTACCTTATCATGGTAGCCCAGTTCCAGTCCCTGTTATCTCCGTTTATCATTATGTTTACAGTTCCGCTTGCATTTACCGGAGGCTTTCTGGGACTGCTTGCTGCGGATATGGAGGTCAGTGTAATCGCTATGATCGGCTTTGTCATGCTGTCCGGTATTATTGTTAATAACGGTATCGTGTTGGTGGATTATACCAATCAGCTCCGTATGGAAGGAATGGAAAGAAGAGAAGCCCTGATACAGGCAGGTAGAGACCGTCTGCGCCCCATTATCATGACTGCGCTGACTACGATATTGGGACTTTCCACAATGGCGGCAGGCATGGGTATGGGCGGAGATATGGTCCAGCCTATGGCGGTTGTCACCATCGGAGGCCTGATCTACGGTACGCTGCTTACTTTATTTGTGGTTCCGTGTATTTATGATGTGCTGAGCCGGAAAGAATACAAGCGTGATGAACTGCGGTTGGAGGATACATCGGATGGAGAGAGAACAGAATAAAAAAGAACGGGATAAAAAAGAACAGAGCAAAGGAGAACGGAACATAAAAGAAGGGAATATAAAAGAAATTTCCGGGAATCTGAACGAAAAGGTTCTTTCCATGTACCGGGCTGTGTGGGAAATGATCGACGAGGGACAGGATATCCACGATATGAAGGTCGCGGATATTACTTCCCGGGCGGGAATCGGAAAAGGGACGGCATATGAATATTTCCGCAGCAAGGAAGAAATCGTGACCAAAGCAATGCGCTACGATTTTCTCATGAAATTTGAAATACTGGAAAAACAGATCCGGAAGACCGGCAGCTTTGCTGAGGCTATAGAAATCTGTTTTGGATGGCTTGCGGAGAATGGGGAGCACCGCCGTTTTGCACAGCAGTTTACGAAGAAGGCGGGAGGGATTTCCCTTCAGGAAAGCTGGAAAAGCGAATATTCATGTTCGGACGAAGAGGGCGGCTGCGTATTTGACCGTGCCAGACAGGTACTTCTGGAGCTTGTACAGATCGGCAGAAAAGACGGCTCCATCCGGGAGGGGATATCGGACTACAATGCAGGACTGCAGATTTTGTCGCAGTTTTTGGGATTTTTTGTCCATTTGGAGTTTGGCGTTCCCCAAAAAGAGAAAATATACAGGACAAAACAGTTTTTATATGATAATATGATTAAAAGCTTATCATGAAAGTCTGGCATGAAAGCTCATCATAAAAGCTTATTATGAAAGTTTATCATAAAACTTATCATGAAAGCGTTGGCCGGCAGTTAATATGAGCGTAAATAAAGGATGGTGGAAAGATGGTCTGTAAGAATGAAGATTATTTTGCGTCAGAAGCGGATGGACTTATGATCTCTGTTATGGAGGTATTGCCTGAGAAGGAGCCTTACCGGGGGATCGTGCAGCTTGTACATGGAATGAGTGAACATAAAGAGCGTTATCTGCCTTTTATGGAATATCTGGCAGAGCACGGGTTTGTTACGGTCATACATGACCACAGAGGACACGGAAAGAGCGTGCGCAGTCAGGAGGATCTGGGATATATGTACGGGGGCGGCGCGGATGCCATGCTGAAGGATATCGGCACAGTGAACCGCAACATCCGTACAAAATTTCCGGGACTCCCGCTGATACTCCTGGGGCATAGTATGGGCTCCCTGGCAGTCCGGGCATTTGCCAGACAGCATGACGATTGTATGGATATGCTGATCGTCTGCGGTTCTCCCAGCAATAATGCAGCAAGAGGCCTTGGGGTTGCCATTGCAAAGGCAGAAAAAAAGCTGTGCGGGGAAAAGCATAAGAGCAAACTCCTTGAGGCGCTTTCTTTTGGAAGCTATGAAATAAAGTTCCGGAATGAAAAGAGCAGCTCCTGGATCTGCTCTGACGAAAAAGTATGCAGGGATTATGCCGAATCAGAATTGTGCGGCTTTACGTTTACGGACGACGCTTACCTTGCGCTGTTCCAGCTTATGAAGGAAGCCTACGACGCCCGGCATTGGAACTGCACTAAGCCTATGATGCCGGTTCTTTTTATCGGGGGCGCGGACGATCCCTGTATCGGAGGCGCGCGCAAGTTTGCCGGGGCGGTACAGAATATGCGCAAAGCAGGGTATCTGGATGTAAAGGGCAAGCTGTATCCGGGTATGAGGCACGAAATCCTCAACGAAACCAAAAAAGAAAAGGTTTACCATGATGTGGTGGCCTATTTAAAAAGAAAAGGTTTCTGACATGGAATTGAACGTTTTAAAGAATAGAAGAAATCCGTGCAGCTTTAGGTGTGTGGTCTAAGATACAAATAAGAAAGCAATCAGAATAAGAAGAAATCGTCTGGTCTATACTATAGGAAACGTCTTAATAATTCCGGCTGTGCGGCTGCGATAGCAGACGCGTTTTGCTCATTAGAGGGGTGGGTTGCTAATCCAACAGCAGACTTTCATCGCAATAAATTGCATGAAAGTCTGCTGCCGGATTGTAACCGCACAGGTGGGAATTTTTCAGAAGTAAAGAAAGGAGATCAGGCGGCATGAACAAAAAAGGATGGATCCTGCTGTTGATCCTGTTATGCGTAGCTTTTCTGGTAAGCTGCGGCAAAAAAGAAAGCGCGGATCGTGAAAACGGAGAACTGGTAAGGACAGAGGCTGAGGGGAGAACTCCCCTCGGCTTTTTTCTATGCCAAAAAGACAAATGTTCATTTTTAGATACTGTTCACTCCCAAGCCTTGCACTGGCTGCAAGGCTATGGGCTAACAACGCATAATAACCATTTTTAACCTGAAATCGTTGACCATAAGGGCAGAGATTGGTATAATAATAACGCTAAACTAAACGTACGGAGGAGAAAAAATGAGAGCGAGTGGTATATTATTACCGATTTCCAGTATCCCATCAAAGTATGGAATCGGATGTTTTTCAAAAGAAGCATATGAATTTGTAGACCAGTTGGAGCAGGCGGACCAGAGATACTGGCAGATCCTGCCTTTAGGTCCTACCGGATACGGGGATTCCCCCTACCAGTCTTTTTCCACATTTGCAGGTAATCCGTATTTTATCGACCTTGAGGGGTTGATCAAAGAAGGGCTTTTAACAGAGCGGGAATGCAGCGAATGCGACTGGGGCGGAAGCGACAGCTATGTAGACTACGAAAAAATGTATCAGTCCAGATACAAGCTTCTGAGAAAGGCATTTGAACGATTTGACTGTGAGAAGGACGCGGATTTTTCAGAATTTGTCATCGAAAACAGCAACTGGCTGGAGGATTATGCCCTGTATATGGCTATCAAAAACGATCAGGGAGGCACAGTATGGATCCAGTGGCCCAAGGCACTGAAGAACAAAGAGCCGAAAGCAATAGAAAAGGCCAAAGAGGACCTGGCGGAGGAGATTCAGTTTATCTATTTCCAGCAGTATTACTTTACAAAGCAGTGGAATGAACTGAAGGCTTATGCAAACAAAAAAGGAGTTAATATTATCGGGGATGTTCCGATTTATGTGGCCTTTGACAGTGCGGATACCTGGTCCAACCCGGCGCTTTTCCAGTTTGATGAAGACCATCAGCCTAAAACAGTGGCGGGCTGCCCGCCGGATGCTTTTTCCGCTACGGGACAGTTATGGGGGAATCCTCTTTATGATTGGGACTACCACAAGCATACCGGCTATACCTGGTGGACTCAGCGTATGGTACATTGTATGGCGCGCTATGATGTGGCGCGTATTGACCACTTCAGAGGCTTTGACGAATATTATGCCATTCCCTATGGGGATACAACGGCAGAAAACGGAAAATGGGAAAAAGGCCCCGGCCTGGAACTGTTTAAAATCCTCAAAGCAAGGATCAAAAACCTGAATGTGATCGCCGAGGATTTGGGATACTTAACAGAGAGTGTCCGGGAAATGCTTGAGGGTACCGGATTCCCGGGTATGAAGGTGCTGCAGTTTGCTTTTGACGACACCGAAAACAGTTCCTATCTTCCATATAAATATGAGAAAAACTGCGTAGTTTATACAGGTACCCATGACAACGAAACGACGAAGGGATGGCTTGAGGGTCTGCAGGGACACGATATTACTTTTGTAAGGGAATACATCAACTGCTATGACCAGCCCATCAATGACTGCGTATGGGGGCTGATCCGTGTTGCTCTGGCAAGTGTGGCCGACCTGGCCATCATTCCGCTTCAGGATTATCTTTGTCTGGGAAATGAAGCGAGAATGAATGCGCCGTCCACACTTGGGGATAACTGGAAATGGAGGCTGACAAAGGGACAGCTTTCTGATATCACTCTGTATACAATGCGTGAGCTTACCAGAATTTACGGCAGAAACCGTAAGGAAGAACCGGAACGTAAAGAAGAACCGGAAAAAGAAAAAACAGACAGGAGTTTGCTTGATGAGGAAACTATTGAAATACCTGAAAGGGTATCATAAAGAATGTATACTTGCGCCCCTGTTCAAGATGCTGGAGGCAACCTTTGAACTGATCGTTCCCCTTGTGGTAGCCGGGATCGTAGATGTGGGGATCAAAAACCGCGATACCGCATATATCTGGAGGATGTGCGCAGTCATGGTCTTATTGGGAATCATAGGCCTTGTCTGTTCTCTCACCGCCCAGTATTTTTCGGCAAAAGCGGCAATGGGCTTCAGCACTGCCCTGCGTAAGGATCTTTTTGCGCATATCAGCCGGCTTTCTTATCGGGAACTGGATAAGCTTGGGACGCCGACCCTGATCACCAGGATCACCAGCGACGTCAACCAGACCCAGGCCGGCGTCAATCTCGTGCTCAGGCTGTTTTTGCGTTCGCCGTTTATTGTGGTCGGCGCCGTGATCATGGCGTTTACCATAAACGTTCCGGTTGCGGTTGTCTTTCTTATTGCTGTGCCGCTGATCTCTCTGGTCATTTACACGATCATGAAAATGACGGTGCCCATTTATAAAAAAGTCCAGAAGTCCCTGGATCGGATCTCGCTGATTACCAGAGAGAATTATGTGGGAGCCAGAGTCGTAAGGGCATTCGGACGCCAATCGGAAGAAAACGCTGATTTTTCTGAAACAAACGACCAGTATACAAAGATCCAGGTTGCAGCGGGAAAGATTTCCGCCCTTTTAAATCCGGCGACCTATGTGATCATGAACCTTGCCATCGTAGCGATTCTCTGGTTTGGAAGCAAGGAGGTTTATAAGGGAGTCATCACACAGGGCGAGGTGGTAGCTCTGGTAAATTATATGTCGCAGATCCTCCTTGCGCTTCTTGCCTTGGCAAACCTGATCGTGGCAGTGACCAAGGCGCTGGCTTCGGCTGCAAGGCTGAACGAAGTATTTGAGACGCAGCCGACTCTTACCGATACGGGAAGTATGCAGCAGGAAGAGAAGAGCGGCGCGCACAGAGTAGAATTTAAGGATGTGACCTTTACCTATGCGGGAACCCAGGAGCCGGCGCTGACTCATATTTTTTTTACGGCGGAGCCGGGAGAGACCATCGGGATCATCGGCGGTACAGGCTGCGGCAAATCTACGCTGGTGAACCTGATCCCGAGATTTTATGATGTGACAGAGGGCGAGATCCTTGTGGACGGCAATCCTGTGCGGGATTATCCTTTTTCGCAGCTGCGCAGGAAAGTAGGAGTGGTGCCTCAGCACGCCGTGCTTTTTAAAGGCACCATCCGGGATAACATGAAATGGGGTAAGGAGGATGCCGACGATAAGGAAATCCATAAGGCGCTGTCCATTGCCCAGGCAAGGGATTTTGTAGAGAGCAAGCCTGAAAAGCTGAATACCATGGTCAGTCAGGGAGGGTCAAACCTTTCCGGCGGACAGAGGCAGAGACTCACCATAGCACGGGCTTTGGTGGGAATGCCGGAAATCCTGATCATGGACGACAGCGCTTCGGCTCTTGATTTTGCTACGGATGCGGCATTACGCCATGCCATCAGGGAGCAGACCGGAGAAATGACCGTATTTATCGTTTCCCAGAGGGCGACTTCCATTAAACAGGCGGATAAGATCCTGGTATTGGACGACGGCTGTCTGGCAGGAGTGGGAACCCATAAGGAACTGATGCAGTCCTGCGAGGTTTACCGGGAAATTTGTCTGTCACAGCTTTCCGAACAGGAGGTGAACCGTTAATGAAGCATAAAGAGACTATGAAACGCGTGTTGAAATTTATCCGTCCTTACCGGGGCAAAATTGTCCTGATGCTGCTTTTGGCGGTCATTACCGTGGCGGCGACTCTGTATACGCCGATCCTGATCGGAAACGGTGTGGATACCATGATCGGTGAAGGAGAGGTGTTTACCGGGAAACTGTTAAAGGTGCTTCTGACCCTTGGCATAGTGGTGTTTATCTCGGCGGCGGCCCAGTGGCTGATGAATCTTCTCACCAATCAGGTGACCTACCGGGTAGTACAGGATATCCGCGGACAGGCCTTCAGCCATTTGCTTGAGGTTCCGGTTTCTTATATTGACGCCAATCAGCCGGGAGACATCCTCAGCCGGATCGTTACGGACGTCAGTCAGTTTTCCGACGGACTTCTGATGGGCTTTACCCAGTTGTTTACCGGAGTGATCACGATTCTGGGAACCATCGGCTTTATGATGTCTATCAGTGTGAGGATTTCTGTTCTGGTTATCTTTCTCACACCTGTGTCGTTGTTTGTGGCCAGCTTTATTGCCAGCCGTACTTTCCGGATGTTCCAGGAACAGTCGGAAAAGCGTGCGGAAATGACTTCCCTTGTGGAGGAACTGGTGGGAAACCAGAAGATCGTACAGGCATTTTCTTATGAGGAACGGGCAAATGAACGGTTTGGAAAGGTCAACGAGGATCTGCGGGTCTGCGGGATCAAGGCGCTGTTTTTCTCGTCTATTACAAATCCGTCCACGAGATTTGTCAACAGTCTGGTTTATACGGGGGTTGGAATCTTCGGGGCGTTTACCGTAATAGGCGGAGGGATGTCCGTAGGCCAGCTTACCAGTTTCCTGAACTATGCTAACCAGTATACCAAGCCCTTTAACGAAATTTCCGGCGTTGTGACAGAACTGGAAAATGCTCTGGCATGCGCAAAGCGTATTTTTGATTTTATGGATACCCCGGCAGCAGAGCCGGATGTGCCGGGCGCCCATGTCCTTGATAAGGCGGACGGCAGCATTTCGGTAGAAAATATTTCCTTCTCCTACAGAGAGGATGTGCCGCTTCTTACGGATATTTCCATTGATGTGAAGCCGGGACAGAGAACGGCGATCGTAGGACCCACCGGCTGCGGCAAGACCACGATGATCAACCTTCTTATGCGCTTCTATGATGTGCAGAAGGGTCAGATCGTGGTAAGCGGATATCCCATCCGGGAGCTGACAAGGGACAGCCTTCGCAAGAATTTCGGTATGGTGCTTCAGGAAACATGGCTGAAATCGGGAACCATCCGGGAAAATATTGCTTACGGCAAGCCGGACGCGACCCTTGAGGAAGTCGTCGAAGCGGCAAAGCATGCCCATGCCCACAGCTTTATCAAGCGTATGCCCCAAGGCTACGATACGGTCATCACAGAGGATGGGGGAAATATTTCCCAGGGACAGAAGCAGCTTCTGTGTATTGCAAGGGTCATGCTCATGCGCCCGACCATGCTGATCCTGGACGAGGCGACCTCATCTATCGATACCCGTACCGAGGTCAGGGTACAGAAAGCCTTTGCGGAACTGATGGAAGGAAGGACCAGCTTTATTGTAGCCCATCGTCTTTCCACGATTCAGGAGGCGGATCTGATCCTTGTCATGAAGGACGGAAACATTATAGAACAGGGGAAACACGAGGAGCTTCTTGCAAAGGGCGGCTTTTATGCCCACCTTTATGAGAGCCAGTTTGCGGCGTCGTAAATGCGAATGTCTGCTTGAAGTTACGGATGTGAGAGGAGTTGTAATTATGGAAGAACAAAAGAACGTACAGCAGGAAGAACCCCGGGAAGAGTCCGGGGAGCAGTCTCAGGGAATGCCTTCCAGAAGCTATATACTGCAGATGCTTGCCGGAGCCTATCTTTTGTACACCGGATACCGTCTGTGTAAAAATGTGCTGGATGGGATTGAAGGGGCAAGCTGGGGATTCTTTGCGGCCGGAGCCGCGTTTATCGTAATCGGCTGCGTGATGCTGTTCGTGGGCGTAAGGGGAACCATGCGTAATGAAAAGGAGAAAAAGGCCATAGAGGCTGCGGCAGCCGCTGCACAGCAGGAGACGGCAGCACAGGAAGATACGCAGGAACCGGCAGAAGAGGCAGAGAAAGTGTCTCAGGGAGAAAAGGTGCAGGAAGCGGAACAGGCGTCCCGGAAACAGAATACAGGAAATAGTACCGGGAAATTGGCAGAAGGGACTAAAAAAACCATGAGTATCGCCGAACGCGCCAGACTTGTCTCACGTCTGGAGGATGAGCAGGAAGACGGGGAAAATACAGAAAATACGGAAGAATAGTCTAACGGCTGCGTAAAATACGGAAGGACAACCGGACGGTTACAGGAAATAAGGAAGAATAGTCAGATGGTTATGGATAATATAGAAGAACCAGCCGGACAGTTACAGGAGAAAAGCGTCGCAGAAACGGTTATCTGCGGCGCTTTTTCGTGGAGGATGCCCTTTTCCTGCGCTTTTTGCGGCCTGACGGGTTGTGAAGGGTAGACCAGCAAAAAGCCTGGACTAACAGGATTCCCACAAAGGATCCGATACTGTCGATCCCCACATCCTTGATGGAAGGACCGCGCCCAGCCACAAAGGACTGGTGATATTCATCAAATCCGGCGAAGCCCACGCATACGATCCCGGCCAGCAGCATCAGCCAGAAGCCTCTTACCCGGTATACATAAAGCGGAAAAGAAATGGCCACTGCCAGAAGAAAATATTCTGTCATATGAGCAGCCTTACGGACATAATAATGGATACTGTCAGCTTCGTAGGCAAGCTCATCATAGCTTAATCCCTGATTCAGCACTTCATTCTTGGTTTCTACAATCTGGTAACTGACCTGATAGCTTAAATTCCCGGACACCTCCCCGGTCTGGGCGGAAAACGTAAAAATCAGGTACATCATTAAAATTGCAGGCAGAAAGGATAAAGGCTTTAATAATGTAATTAGTATTTTCATGGGTATTAATATAGCATGAGAGGAAAAAAAAGTAAAGAAAAATCAATTTTCTGATTCTAAAGGATTGCTGTTTGGTATTGTTTACCCCTAGGGTGTGAACAGTAACTGATGTTTGCACCGCAGGAGCGAACAATAACAATGGGACTTTTTGCTGATTAAAATTAAATTGAGTCGCATTATTCTGAAAAATTGAAAAAATCAGTGAAAAATCTTGACATGAAATGTCGGACGGCGAATTGAGGGAGACGCAAACAGCAAATTATTTTTCCAACCT
>JAUNGB010000089.1 GCA_030524715.1 Eubacteriales bacterium
CAATACTCATTTGGTTAAAATGAACAAATTCAAATGTTTTTCAAACACGCTCTAGCACGTATAGCATATGTTAATCGGTTATCAGCCAATAACCTCCGCATACATCCCTACGCTTTTCCTATTATACCATGAATCTTTACGGTATAAAAGTCGGGGACACATTTTTCACAGCGAGGAATTTTTATCTGTTACCGTTCACTATCAAGCCTTGCACTGGAAGGCTACGGGCAGTAGCGGCTTATCTGTGTTTAAACACCTTCACGCTGAACCTCCCCTGCAATATTTACCGAAAAATATTCCTGGATCTCACGTATATTTTCTGTCTGTCCAAGCACCCACATCAGCTTGGTAACAGCCGCTTCAGAGGTCATGTCATAGGCCTGCAGAGCGCCCGCCGCAACTGCCTGAAGCCCTGTTTCATAGACAGAAAGATTGCTTCCCTCATATCTGCACTGGCTGCCTGCCAATACCGTCATTCCCCGCTCAGTTACGCTCTTTACCTCACCAATAAAGTCCCTCTTCAAAAAGGGCATTCCTCCCAGTCCAAAGCCTTCGATGTAGACGCCGCGGTATCCCTTTTCCAACAGATATTCAAGAATTTCCGGATCCATTCCCGGATATAATTTCAACAGAAAAACCCTGTCAGAATAGGATGTCTGGGGATGGAAAATCCCTCTTTTTTTCAGCAGGTTTTCCTTATGGATATGCAGTCCCAGAGAACTGATCTCCGCTACATAAGGATAGTTTATGCTCTCAAAAGCATCAAAACTCATAGTCCTCACTTTAGAAGCACGGCACCCAAGCATTACCTTCCTGTTAAATGCCACAAAAACACCCGGATAACCGCTGGCCGCCATATGAATGGCACAACGGCAGTTTTCCAGAGCATCCGCTACCGGATGCGCAATTGAAAGCTGACTTCCGGTAACCACCACAGGAATAGAAATATTCTGCAGCATAAAGGACAACATAGAGGATGTATAGGCCAATGTATCCGTACCATGAATTACCACAATACCGTCATAGCCAATACAAACCTCACCGATCCTCTGAGCCAGAGCCGCCCAGTCCTCCGGAAAGATATTGGCGCTGTCCAGAGAACTGAAATCCTCTGTTTCCAGTTCCAGATTTTTAGAAACCATCTGCAGTTCATCCAGCATATCTCCGCTTTTCATTCCGGGTATGAGACCCCGTTCGCTGTTTACGGAAGAAAGTGTCCCGCCTGTATTTATGATCAGAATTTTTTTCTTCATAAGCCGCTCCTGTTCTCAGATTTTTCTGACGACTTCATTATTCCTTAAATTACATCCGCCGCCCTCCATCCGTTCGCCTCTGTACACTTAATCCCCGGAAGGCTTTCGATCAGAAAAATCGATGATTTTTCCTTTTTTCTTTGATTTTCTTTTCGCTGAAGCGGTATTGATGGGTTTTGTTTTCTCCTGAACCTCTGCCGGAGTATGTCCGCATAATAAAATACATCTTGTATGCAGCCATACCTCTTCTAAAATAAGTTTGATTTTTTTCATTTCTTTTTTATTCAAATCAACATATTCCTCCAGACAGTCAAGCGCATCCTGAGGCGTTCCGCCAACACGAAAAATATGCTGTATACTAAAACAAAGCTCCCAGGCTTCCTCATCATCAAACTCCAGGATATTTAATAAAAAACTATTAAATTTTTCCATATGAAGGTCATAGGGCAAACAGCTCTTCCGGCTTAGGCTCCTGATCTCTCCTGAGGAAGGCATATAAAACGTTAAATTCCTCCTCAGATGTTCCAGATTTTCAATTACCTGACTGTCATCTGCTTCCTTTAAGATCAGCCTGTCATCTCTTAAAACAAATTCCTTCTTATTTTCCGGAAAATTCGGATATATTCTGTATATATCCAATGGAGTTTTTGAAATTCCAGTATTCCTCTCATACAGTTGCAGCAAAGTCTCCAGTTCACAGTAACCATAAAGCATCGCGGCCGCATTCATATGATCTAAAATTCCAAGGATTTCCTCACGTTCTTCCTTCCAGGAACCCTTACAATTTATCCGGTAAGCCTCCCATACGTCCGACGTGATCAGACACGTACCGTCATAAAAAGGCATGCAGTATCCTCCAGCAAACAAATACTCCGGCTCACACGGCCACTCCACAATATAACCGCCTGCTTTCTTATAGCCTTTATCCAAAATTTCAATTTCCTCATCTTCCAGATAAGTAAAAAACCTGCGCATAACATCCCCGTCCAGAAGTTTCTGATTCAAAAACTTTACCAGCTCTGCCTTTTTAAATTTTCTGTATCCGCTCAGAAAATGATTCTTTGCAATGTTAACCAGATTATCTTTGGTATGTTCGGACAGGATATCCGAAATACACATTTCTTCGGGAGCTTTGTCCATTGCCTGACGCTGCATTTGCGCCATTTCCTTTGACAGCGCCTCCAGCATATCATCCATTCCATTCCAGAAATCTTCCTCTCCGTCAAATATATCATCCGGCGTTTCACCAGGTATCCCACTAAAGAAACCAACGGGGGCGTTTGCATTCCCGGAAGCGATCTCTGTTTTTCCCTGAATCTGTTTAAACGGCTTCCCCGCAAAAAGTTCTTCATATATCTGCCATTGTGTCATAGGTTCGCTTTTTCGGGAAGACAGACACAGCGCCTCCAGATTATCATTGACGGTGTTCAGATCATATTTTCCTGAAATCTGATCTTCTGTCCATTCCTTCATATCCTGATACCGGGGATGAGAAGGATCCTTCAGAATTTCCAGGAGATTATAATAGCCATCAATACCGCCGCAGTCTTCATAAGGAGTGTCTCCCTTAAATTTCAAAACCATAGGATAATCATATTTATAATCTGTAAGCACCTTTTCCACCGTAACCTTATGCTGCCAATAGTCTCCGAAATCATAAACATAAGTAAACCATTCCTCAGAGTCCAGATAGGGTTCGATCATATTCTCCGCGGAATTTTCCGTATCATAGTCTTCCCATCCATAGTCCTCCGATTCTTCCTCCAGTTTTATTCCCAAATGGCCAAATTCAAATGAGTTCATATGGTACCCTGTCCATCCCATAACCTCGTTCAGAACAATTCCCAACTGCGAAAAGCTCAATCCGGCAGGAACAATAAAACGCCTCCAAATAGGAGGATGTGAATCCTTTATTACAATTTTCATCTGATATGCTTTCATAACATTCTCCTCTTACTTCCTGAATTGTGTATGCTGTTTCAGCCCAACACGGATCTTATTCCGCAGTGGCAGTAGCTGTCCGGCAGGTATGTCATTCCCTTACCGTCCTGTCTTGAACTAATTGTATAATTTTTCTTTCGAAAATACAATGTAAACTTGAAAATTCACAAAAAAGAACGGTACAGCATCCATAAACGCTATACCGCACTCAGAATCATTCATTATCGGTGTCCTCTCAGCCATTTATTACCGCAGCCACTCATCATCGATGTTCCAATTTCAGGTATTTCTCCTTTGTTGCCATTCCACCGCGTATATGCCTCTCCTGCTTATTTACATCCAGAACCTCACGTGCGCGGCTGGCAAGGGATGGGTTCAGCCGGACAAGACGGTCTGTGACGTCTTTATGTATTGTAGACTTACTGATTCCAAATTTCTGTGCTGCCTGTCTCACTGTTGCTTTTGTTTCAACAATATAACTGCCAACCTCTACTGCACGCTTTTCGATATAATCTTTCAAGGATAAGCCTCCGAAGACGCTGTTTTTACAGTGTATGCGGAGGAATTTGAAGGTATGAACGAACGACAGCAGCTTTTGCTTCATCTATATCCCGCTACTAAAAGGACGAAAGATCAAAATCGAAAAAGATATCCGCAGGCAGACATACATCATATTTTTCGGCAAATTCATTTATAAACTCATTTGTCACCTTTTTGTTCTTTTCGTATTCAGCCTGCAGTTCTCGTTTCATCTCGTCCCGGATTTCATAAACATTTTCTTTTTCAGCATAAACAATTCCGTGAAATATATCATAATTGAAATATATTTCATATGGTTCTTCAATCGCAGAAAACACGCTGACTTCAACCTCCTCGTCATACACTTCGTCGATTTCCAGATATTTTCCCTTATAATGTCTTTGTTCCTCTGAAAAGTATTCTGTAACATTCTTCCACTCTGCCATTTATTCTTTCCTTTCTGATTTTAATTCTCTGTCTTTTATTGAGCAATAAATATTCTCCAATTTATTATGAATCATTTATATATGGCCGAATCGTGAACTCCGTCTGCTCCCCCACCCGTTCGTTTACCAATTCAAAAAGATTTTTTCGTTACAAACATCAACCACTATCATTTTTCCATTGCCTGCACATCTTCATTTTACAGTATTCTCTCATAAAATGCAATACAATAAAGCCTCCGATGATTCATATCACCAGAGGCCTTATCTCTATTTTATTTACCTGAAAAACTGTTCTGTTTTTTACTACCATATGTACCATTGATCGCCGGAGGTATATGGTTACTTTTTCTGTCACAAAGAACAACTTCCGGTCTGATTGGACATCCACCCATGCACAGTATACGATCCGGACAATCCGGGCATGATAATCTGAAATAATTACGAAAATCTTCGAACTCTTTGCTTTGCCATGCTTCCTGAATTGTATATTTTCTTAAATCAACAGCCCACCGCAAATCCTGATTGTCAAAGCTACAGGGCATCATTTTCATGTCCGAGGAAATATACGCCGACCAACGCGCTCCTTCACATGTATCTAAACTGTCCATATTAATATTTCCAGGGTAGTTTATCAACGCTGGCACTGTACAGGAGTCAAAACCAATCTTGTAATCAGTATATCCTGAATTTACCAGACCGATCAATTTTCGGAACAGTTCGTGGTCTGTAGTAATTATATTTTTAGCTTTTCCAAGTCCAACCGGCTTATGTAAAAGAAAGACTATCGCATTAATACCTGATGGAAAGCTATGAGATAACAGACGATCCACTGCCTCTTCAACCGTGTCTTTACTTAATACATAGTGAATGTTTATTTTAACCCCAGCCTTAACAAGCATATCAATAGCATGTAATGTATAATCGCTGCGATACCAGCTTACCGCCACTGCTCCGCAATATTTACTGCATAGCGCCGCAATCTCTTCTGTTAATCCAAAACCTGAGGTTGTAAAATTAGGAATAATCCCTTCCTGCTCACATATTTCAAGAATTTCCCTGAAATGCTCATGCTGATCCGGATCGCCGCACCCTCCAAGGGCAAACTGATATGTTTGTTTTCTGCATTGCATAGCAATATTTTCAAAATCCGCCAGGCGCATATTGGGATTATTCTTATACAGACCGCCCTGATAGCACTCGATTCCCGCCTCTATACACAGCCCTGTTTTACCATGTATACAGTGCCCCATAATTCCGACATCCAATAATTCCGGAAACGATGCCATAAACGGATCTATCCCTGTATCTCGTCCGTTTTCTATAACCCCGGTACGGATATAGTGGCCTGTTCTCTCATCAAAAACCGAGAAAAAATTCTTCTCTTTCCTTAATTTCATACTGCACCTTAATAGCTGAGATCTCCGTCAATAGTTACAAACTCTTCTCCGCCACCATCTTCGAGCATTTTCCATAATTTTTCAAATAACCCGGCATAATCGTCGTCACAACATTCATAAACAATACGGCCACTATAAACAGCTTTGCCCGCTTTCAGTGCATTGCGAATTTCTTTCTGCTCTCTTTCGTCAATATATTCCTCGTCAAATATTTCCTGGATCTGTTCTTCTGTACTGCCTGGTTCCAGAATTTTCTCTCCCATCATTTCCTGCAAAACAAAATCGACCATTATCTGCTTAATTCTCTCTGAAAGTTCTTCCTTTCTTGCAATGATGAAACTACTGCTGCTGGAATTTGTTACAAAATCCCTTCTGATTTTCATATGCCTGTCCTCCGATTTCACTGTTTTAGATATTTAGATATCTAAAATTGTAACTGAAATAATAAAGAATGTCATTGAATCCAAAGTTCAAGCAATACATATGTCCTCTTTGTGGAATAAATCTTATGCAGCTTCTTCTCTTTTCATATAATACGTAATAAGTCTTAATATTTGTTTATAACAATCGCTTGTACGCACGATTTTCCTGTTTCCTGCCAACAAATCATCCACACTCACATGAAATAACAAACTCAGCGCATACAAATTATCTACGCTTGGAATGTTCACGCCTTCCAGCCAACGATATACCGTCTGGACGCAGGTCAGCCCAAGATACTCCTGAATATCCCTGGGGGTTAAATGATTCCATTTCATAAAACATTTCAATCTCACTGCGGTTTCTTTTTTATTAATCATCGGAAAACAATCCTGTACTTTCCCCATATTCTTTTACCTCATATTCTCATCTTTCTTTCCCGCTTTTTTCCTGTCGTCTGTTTTTGACGTTTCATGAATACACTCAGAAAACTTCTTATCCTTTATGCTGGCTTTTGCGTTTCCTCTGCGGGCGGCCGACGGCATTTCCTCAAACAGAGATGTAATAAGCTCCGATGCTTTTTTAGTCATCCGACTTCCGGCACGAAGAACGGTATCCTTATACATATTGACAGCTTCCTCTTTACTTATGATTCCGGAAGAAACCCAAAGCAGGAAATCATCCTTCAGCCATTTTGCAGTATCCCAATCGATGTTCAGACTGAAATCAACATATTCCATCCATTTCTGAAGTGCCTTTGGCGAAGCATTCGTCTGCTCCAAATCAAACTCAGGATAAACATAATCTGCATTTTCCGGCTCGAGACGCTTCTTAAGTATTTTTTCTGTGAAATATCTTTCGTAACAGCTCAAAACTTTCTTTCCATCGAAATCGTCCAGATAATATTTTCCAAAATAATGAAATCTGGCAAAAATCAGCCAGACGTACTCATCATACGCCATCCGTTTCTTGAAAAGCCTGCTTACAGCGGAATATAGCTCTTTCATTTCTATCACGCCGCAGCGTCTTAAAATCTGCTCTGAAGCATCTGTAACCGCATTAAACCTGTCTGCTCTCTTTAGCTTGGGTTCATAAATATTTTTGACGCTTTCCGGAACCAGTATTTCCTCCACATCCTCCTGAACCATGCAAAATCCAAAGGAATACAGCTTCATGATTGTACACAAATCAGATTCTTCAAATGATGCTTCTTTCAGCAGTTCCGACAATTTCTCTCTCATTTCCGCTGTCATAAACTGCAGAAGCCGATCCGGCTCATAGAGGACCATTCGTTCGATTTCACGACGTTTTTCTTTACAGGAAACTTTTTCCGGATGTGTCTCTCTATATCCCAGAAGAGCCTTATATTCATCTTCGATCAAATCATCCGGAATAGATGCAAGAATTGTGCCAACCTCCATCTCTTTATCGATACAGGCATACATATAAGGCTCATCTTCATAATAATATTGCTCCGGAGCCTTGTTATGCATTTCAATAACAGCCGGATGTTCTATACTGCCATCCATAATTTTTAAAACCTGAATATCAAACCACCACATATCGCCATAATCAAAAAGATATGTGAATTTCTGTTTTTCACGCAGTCCCAATTCTCCCAGACATGTGTCATCTACGGATAATTCTTCCCCGGACGTCATTCCTTCCATAATCGTATAGGTCTTTTTTAAGGCGCCGCTTCCGATTGTAAAGTTAAATAAATGATCGTCGTCAAAATCAAACGCAAGCTGAATCATTCTGTGAAGATCATAGAGAGAATCAGAAAAATCCAACCGAAGAATCCTCCAACAATCATGATATCTCAAAGATACCTTGAAATCTATCGTCTTTTCCTCTATCTCTCTGACTGTCGGTAAAAAAAATTTCATCAGCGGACTGCAGCTCTGTTTTGGCATTACTTGCTTCAGATAAGCTTCGAAATAATTCCCTACCTTTTTATCTTCTGTCCATATCATCTCTTCTTCAAAACAGATTGTTTCATATAATTCTGTTACCGGCTGCAAATTTGGAAGCGCCCGAATCTCCCACAACGTCTCCTTAGTTCCGTCCCAATACCCCGGAACCAGAACCTGTATCAGCATCAGTTCTTCCAGACAAGCCATAATTTCCGGCTTATCCAGAAAATAACCAAACAAATCCCGGCCGGAAACATGATATGTGATCCCAACAGCAGGTTTTTCCCTTTCTTTCCATTGAAAGAAATAATCAATGTTGCCTTTAGCCATAAAGTTATCACTTACGCCTCTTTTGCCGAATAAACAGTTTACCAGAAAGAACACATATTTTTCTTCGACACAAGCCTCCCGATATATCTGATAATTGCTGCCCGGCAGCATTTGTCTTCCCGACGGATCCAATTCCAGGATCTCATATTTAAGCGCAATGTAATGAAAAAGGTTTATCACAGGGTAATATTCCTGAAACCGCGTTGCTTTTTCATATGGTTCTTTTCGGTGAAGGAGCCGGTTCAGTTCAAAACAGTCTTTTTTCCCGATATGTCCTGTCTTTTGGGAAATCTTCGTTTTGTTTTCCAATATGTAGTTACAAAACGTATCAAAATCCCTGCAGATCACCTCCGCATGTTCCTGATAAAAGGATGTACTTATCTTTTTCTGTGTGCGCTTTTGCCTCTTCATTATTTTTCCTTTCCTGCGTCTTTGCACTCTGTCAAATAGAATCCTTTTCCATAATCATATTTTTCTTCGCTTTTCCATATTATGGAATGAATTCTTTATTGGAACTTCCATGATACAGAATCACTCTATTTCACTTACTGACCTTCCTAAAATTCATCAAATGTGGGTTTACATCTATTTCCGGCGCACAGTCCAACTGAATACAGACTACGATACTTTACTTGCGTGATATAATATCATAATTCTTTCTCCATGATCGTCCATATCAGAACATTGTCATTTAACAGTATCATTTTTTCATGTCTGAGCGTATGATACCCTCTCTTTTCAAACTCCTCAAGATCCGGAAGCATTACTTCGAAAACTGCTGATTTTCTGTTTTCTTTTATAAGCTTCTCTGTTTCCTGCAGCATTTGCTTCAGATTCTCATCCCGCTTTTCCGGCAATACAAAAAGTTCGCTGATACGGCTCTCTTCAATTCTTTCTATACAATCATCCTACAAGTACAAGCAAAATTCCGGACATAATACTGACACCTAAAACACAAAGCGCGACACCGCCGATCTGCTCCATCAGTCTGCCGGTTTCAGACAACTCCGGATTATGATATTTCCATCTGCTGAGAAAAAAATGAGCTTCATCGGGATGTAAAATCGATACGACTCCCAGAATATAAACAAGAATACCTATAACCGAAAAATACCATACGGATATTGTTTCTTCTTTTCCAAAATAAATTTTGCATAATGCCTGGCAGTAGGCGGCATTGCTTATGCCTGCCTCTATAGGCTCCCCGTTTACTGAGAATTGGATTTCATCCCACCCAACAGGGAAACCCTGTGAATCTGTAAGGTATTCTCCATCCCATGAGCCTTCCAGTGAAGTTCCGTCTGAGAAACTAAAAACTAATAAATTTGCGTTTTCATAAACCGAAACCGTTTTTTCCTCCCCATCAGCGACTATTTTAAAGCCACTGCCAGTGGTTCGCTCAATATAGTTTGACTTGTTCTGCTCATATCTGGCATCACTTATTCTGTAAAAAAAGCTTTCCCCTGCATATATTCCTTTTCTCAGGGTAAAATACCCGCCTACAGCAAGCGAAACCACCGCAATTAAAACAATACCTGTCAGCAATATTTTCCTTTTTTTAGTTCCTTCCATTTCCTCTTCTCCTGATAAGTCACTTACCTTCCCATCCACTGTATTCTACTGCGCTTCGAAATTCATCCGCCATAGAAATTGAAGAAAAAATCATTTCCCTGGTCTCATCGTCTATATTATTTTCAGTATAACATATGGAACAAATTATTTCCACCTGCAATCACAATCCACTGCAGCGATCTTCAGAGCAGTACGCATGCCGTATACGTAATTGTTTTTGGGACGTAATAATATTCTAAATGGTTGTCACGGCATACCTGTGTTACAAAAAGCCAATATGCCTCCATATACGAAATTGCCTTCTCCGGGAATCGGCATGAGTAAAACCAGTCTCCTAGCTTTTGTGATCCAGGGCGTTCTGGGCAAAAATGACCGATTGCATTGATCGTCTGCCAGAGACCATACTTAATAAACTTCCCGAGACATAGAATTCGGTGAAATTTGCTGTAATTTATGTTTATATTTACATATTAACGTTGTATTTTTTGTTTTATTAATCATTTTTCTATTGTATTTTTTGTATTATTTAACGTTTTTTCATTGCATTTTTTGTGTCAAATGATATATAATACAATTAACTGGTACCAGACTGGAGGTGTATTTATGTATCGTTTTGCGTTGGAAAAGCTTTACAAATGGAAAACAAGCAAATACCGTAAACCTTTGATTATAGAAGGTGCCCGTCAGGTGGGAAAAACCTGGCTTATGAAAGAATTCGGACAAAAAGCCTATAAAGATACCCTTTATATTAACTTCGATTCCAACAACCGAATGTCAGACTTATTTGCGGCGGATCTGGATACAAACCGTTTGCTTCTCGGTTTAGAGCTTTACGCCGAAAAAAAAATTGATCCTCAAAACACTTTAATCATTTTTGATGAAATTCAGGAGGTTCCAAAAGCACTTACAAGCCTGAAATATTTTTATGAGAATGCTCCGCAGTATCATATTGTCTGCGCAGGCTCCCTGCTTGGCATTGCCCTGCACAGCGGAACTTCATTTCCAGTAGGAAAAGTAGACTTTTTGAAGCTCTATCCATTGTCCTTTAAGGAATTTTTAATGGCAACGGGCAGAGAGCAGTTTGCCGGTTTGTTGTCACAGCATGATTTTTCCATGATTACCGCTTTTAAGCAAACCTATATTGATTCCTTAAAATATTACTATTTTGTGGGCGGGATGCCGGAAGCAGTTTTACGTTTTTCTGAAAACAGGGATTTCAATGAAGTACGCGAGATACAGAAGAGAATTCTTGACGCCTATGAACAGGACTTTTCCAAACATGCTCCCAATGAAATTGTGCCGCGGCTTCGTATGGTCTGGAACAGCATTCCTTCCCAGCTTTCAAAGGAAAACAAAAAATTTATCTACGGGCTTGTCCGTGAAGGCGGCAGGGCAAAGGATTACGAAACCGCAATCATGTGGCTGTCCGACTGCGGACTGGTTCATAAAGTCAGCCGCGTAACTACCCCCAATCTGCCCTTAAAAGCATATGAAGATTTAAAAGCTTTTAAGCTCTTTATTGCAGATGTCGGTCTTCTCGGATGTATGACCGGTCTGCGCCAGCGTACCTTACTTGACGGCAACGATTTGTTTGTGGAATTTAAAGGCGCACTGACCGAACAATATGTCATGCAGCAGCTTGCTGCCCTTTCCTCCCTTAACATTTACTATTACACCAATGACCGGGGCTCCTGTGAAATCGATTTTCTGGCTGACAACGGAGAATCTGTGATTCCCGTAGAGGTGAAAGCAGAGGCCAACCTGCGCGCAAAAAGCCTGAAAACCTATAAAGAAAAATTCCATCCTGAGCTTTCCGTACGGACATCCATGGCAGACTACCGGGAAGAAGAGTGGTTAATAAATCTGCCGTTGTACGCGGTTGAAGAACTGGCGGATATCTGCACGGAAAAACTTTGTCTTCTACTTCAATCACGCTGCAGCCCTGATACCCGATGTCCGTGAGGGCAGAGACATATTTATCCCATCTTACATCGCCCAGACCGGGAATTTTTGGGGGGCATATACTGCAGCGGATTTACCACATCAATGTGGCTGACACCCGCATATCTTCTTTTTGCCCCTGCTGCCGATCAGCATGCCACTTCCAAACACTCCAGATTATTCTCTGCCGCAAAATCCACGACCTCTTCAAATGCCATGTCCTTTGTCATTACCACAAAGGAATTCAAGATCACGGAAACTGTGTTCTCTCCGATCCCGGATATCTTCAGGATGTTACCTGCATACGGTATTTCCTGGTATTTCTGATTGAGCTGCCCTTCTACGACCGCAAGTTCTGCATCCAATTCCATGATTTCCCGGACAAACCACTTTACAGCGGTCTTACCTGCTTCGGCTCCATCTTTGATCCCAACACTTTCTGGAAGGTATGGCATACCAAAGTTTCCATCCTTGACAAGGTTTGCTATAAATTTCGGATCCTTCGTGTCATCTTTCAGTTGGCTGCTATCTTAACTGCCCAATCCTTCGCGCTCTGGAATCCTTCAGAAGTGTTGCTGAATGGGAATGCAGACTTGCTGAGTTCTCTGCCTCTGGTATCAATTGCTCTCAGATAGTGTGTTTCACTGCCTACATCGCATCCTAAGATAAGCATATCATCACTGATAAATGAGAGTTTTGCATTCTTATCAAACTTTCCATTGGTTTCCAACTCATGCCATGTTGAAGCTCTGAGATTGCTCATTATTACCTCTGCTTTTGCGATAATTTCCTGCTGTTCAAAAATATTTGCTGTTACTACTTGATTTTTCTTCTTTGTGGATTTAACATTCATTTTAGATACCTCTTGTATTTTTTAGATTTTACCAACTTGCCGGTCAGTAATAATCTAAATTTACATGAGTATTCTCTTTAGTCAACTTCCTTTACACTTTAAATTATACAGGAAGCTTCCATTTCCTCTTCTCCTGATAAACCGGACAATTAAAATCAGAAGCTTTACACTCACATTCGTAAAGTGGTCTGTTCTTTTTTATACCTTATAAGCCTTCTCAATTACGCATTCATGTTTTTTGCTCTTTTTGTCATAATTAATTCCTACCAGCAAAATATCGCCCGTATAATCCTCCAATACCCCGGTATACTTTCTTTCCTTAATTTGTTTAATAGCTCCAAACGCTGACTTATTCCACTTCAGTTCTATAATCAAAGCAGGCTTATCCGTACACTTTCTTGGCAGGAAAACTACGTCTGCAAATCCTTTTCCCCCTGGAAGTTCTCTTATCAGAACATAATCTTTCTTCGCCACATAATAAGCAATCGTTATTACACAGCTTAGAGAATTTTCATTATTATAAGCAAGTACGGAAGTATTTGCCGTATGAATTTCATCAATTGCTTTCCCTACTGCCTCTCCATCTTGACGCAGCGTTGCTTCCAACAATTTCTCCGACTGCTGCAATGCCTTGGAAACGCCTTCCCATCCACTGTATTCTACTGCGCTTCGAAATTCATCCGCCACTTCCTGATTCGGAATATAAACCTCTTTACCAGCGGAATCATAAGCCAAATATCCAAGGTGGACCAGCAAAGTTAATACATCGTCTTTACTCTTTATATTTGACATATCGTTCTGAAATGTTCTTGTATTAATCTTACATCTCTCCCCACACAGCATAGCTATGATTGCATCTTTCAGCCCATCTTCATTCAATCCAATATAAAATTTCAGAGATTCATAGGTTTCTGTCTCTGTCCAGTAATCGCCAAATTCTTCGTTATTAATCGACTGTATAACAGAATTAGGACTGTATACGGATTTCATTTTACTAAAAGAATAACCGTCATACCATTTTTTTGCCTCTTCAAAATCCATGCCATATTCATTACAAAGCATCTTCACTTCTGATTCCGTAAAGCCCACATACTCTGCCAGCTTCTTTGGCTGAAGCATCGTATATTCTCTGAAATCCGTTAATGCTGACTGCGTGCCATATTTTTTAATCGGAAGAATTCCCGTCATATAAGCGGCTTCTATCATTTTGTCCGTCAGGCTGCTTTTAAACAGCCCCCGCAGCAATTGAAGATATTCCTTCTGTAAATCCGCATCCTCTTTCGCTTCCCGAAACAGAGCGTCCCATTCGTCAATAATGATAATAAATCTGCGCCCCGTTATCTCAGCAATTTTCGCAAGTACAATAGGAAGAGATTTTTCATTTTTAGCAGAGGGGTAAATCCTGCATAATTCCTCTATAACCTGTTCCTGTAAATATGAAACCGTATTTTTCACATTTTTCTCTATGGATATAAACCACGTAATATCCAGATATATCACATCATATTTATTCAAAAATATTTCAAAATCAGGTTTTTTTGCTATTTCCAGATCGGCAAACAGACATCTGGAATCACAGCTTTTATCATAATATGCACACAGCATCTGCGTTGCAAATGACTTTCCAAACCGTCTCGGTCTGCTTACACATGTCAGTTTATCTTTTGTTCCCAGTGTGCCGTTAATATATGAAATCAATCCGGATTTATCCACATAAAGCCCCTTACGTATTGCCTGAAATCCTGCATTTCCGATATTCAGATACATTCCCATACTATTCACACCCTCCTGAAAACTTCTAATGATTTTACATCTTCAACAGGCTTAAGAGTTCACTGATCCATCCGTCACAGAAATTGAAGAAAAAAATCATTTTCAAACACGCTCTTAGTGCAATGATGTACTAGTCTCACCGTCTATATTGTTTTCAGTATAACATATGGAATAGCTTATTTCCACATGCAATCACAATCCGCAGCAGCAATCTTTAAAACAGTAACAAATTCGGCACATTTGGAGTTCTCCTACGACGAGGTGCCGAATTTCTGGCAATTATCCGTTGTTGACCCCAAGCCTTGCAGCCAGTACAAGGCTTGGGCGTGAACAGTAACCATAGGATTCTTTAACATTCGCTGTATTTTTTGTTTGAATGCACATATTATCATCGTATTTTTTGTGTTATTCTACATTTTTTTCGTTGTATCTTTTGCAGCCGCCTCCTGCTTTGCCTCAAAGCTTTCCATATTCATCTCTTCCTGCACGCTGCCCTCCATGCTCTTTGCCGCAGACACAGCGCTTTCACCGGAACCTGCGTTTTTACTTTCCTGTGTCTTTTTCTGCATCTGCTCCTGTGCCCAGTAACTGCTGTGGATATAATTTTTCTCTACCTGATAATCTGCCGTAGATGCCCCGGCAGGAACTCCCTTGGAAATTTATTTATATTGCTGCCTTCCTTTTTACTCTTGGTAAATTTTCAAATATAATCTAACATCTTATCTGATTCTATTATAAAATAGTATCTGAATTTTCTTTATTCGCATTTTTACGGTCTTTAGCACAATTTTTCCGTATATACATTTTTGTTTAAATATAGATATCTATTTCCTATTACCTCATCTGTTTCGTTTATAACAGAGCCGAACACAACCTAGGCCACTGCGTTCTTCATAAGATGTCCAATCATACATTCTATTAAAAGGTACGGTGCATATTATCCTCTTTTGTTTCTGATATACATCTGGGCAGTGTCATTTCTCCATTCCCAAACTCTCCCCATATATCTCCAAGCCATGCAATGCTATCCTCCACCCAGTGGGATGCTCTTGAACAAATCTCCATTCCCGGCATCAATGTTGATGCGTTTGCCGTGCTGAACCCATGAGGACCATATGCGTAAATATGGTTTTCGAATATTACTCCGTTTGCTGCAAGTGCATCTACAAATTTTATTGAATTACGAATTGGAACCACATTATCATTTCTGGATGCAAATACAAAACACGGGCAGGTTTCTCTATTTACCTGACTTACAATATCCGGAGCGCTTTTCAGACACATTTTCGCTGTCTTTTCCTCTGTAACAGCATATCCAAGTATAGCCGCATTGGGTTTATTTACTGCAACTGTTGCCGCGCTTGCCGCCAGATGACCTCCTGCTGAAAAACCGATAACCGCAATTTTATCCTGATACAGATTCCACTCTTCTGCATGCTCCCGTATCATAGACATTGCCTGTTCATAATCCGAAAGCGGATTCGGCCACTCTGCATGACTTCCCACAGAATAATTGAGAATAAATGTATGAAATCCCGCATTAAGATAGGCAAATGCCACCGGTTCTGCTTCCCGCTCTGAACACATACGGTAACCACCTCCCGGCAGAACAAACACAGCAGGGCGTTTATGAATATTTTTAAATTCACCATTTACCTCCAGTAAATACGATGTCAATGTCACATTTCTCTCTTTATTTAAAATGATTGTTTCTGTTTTCATTCGCCTTGACTTCCTTTCTTCTCTTATGTTTGATATACGTTTTTAGTATGCACTGCATACGATCTCCTTACAGAACATCCATTAAGCGACAGGGCTCTTAAGTTCTTATTTGGATGTAAAATAGGAGCATTAAACATAAAGAAGTTCTGCAAATATATGCAGGAGAGGGAGAAGTGCGCCCTAATGACATCCAATGCATAAGGAGATTCCAGATATTAAGGAAAAATATGTGGATATTTCACTCTATTTTGACTTAACAGTGCAATGTATAACAATATATTCAATTTTCAAGATCCTTTTGGCATCATAGGGAGCATTTTTATACCCTTTCGACGCTTTAATCATGAAATGTATTTATGCAGTACTTTGCGTTGGAAAAGCTTCTTCGGGTTATGGAAAAGAATCAGGAAACATAGTTCCGTAAATATCCTGCGCTCTGGATAATCGCTTTTTTTGTGCTTTCAGGAGAATCTTCAAAGGCTTTGTCTTCTACTTCGATCACGCTGCAGCCCTGATACCCAATGTCCGTGAGGGCAGAGACATATTTATCCCATCTTACATCGCCCAAACCGGGAATTTTGGGAGTCATATACTGCAGCGGATTTGCCATTACACCCACATCTGCCAGTCGGTCCGGATATACCTTGATGTCCTTATAGTGAACATGGAATATTTTGTCCCGGAACTCATAGATCGGCCTGATATAATCAATCTGCTGCCACACAAAATGGGACGGATCGTAATTTAAGCCCAGGTTTGGACTGTCAAGAAGCTCAAATACCTTTCTCCAGTTAGCGGGGGTGCTCATGATGTTCTGTCCGCCCGGCCACTCGTCATCCGTAAACCACATCGGGCAATTCTCAATGGCAACTTTCACGCCTTTTTCCTCTGCATGCTTAAGAATCGGCGTCCATACTTCCTTTACAATTTTCAGATTTTCGTCAACCGTTTTATTGGAAATACGCCCGATAAACGTGGTAATCATATTGACGCCCAGAAGTGCGGATGCGTCAATCAATGCATGAAGATGCGCCACATAGGACGCCCTTTTTTCCAGTTCCGGCTCCAACGTGTTCGGATAATACGCCAATGAGGAAATCACAACTCCTTTTTCCGCGCAAAGCCCGTTAATTTCCTTTGCTTTTTCTTCTGTCAGATTTACCACATCAATGTGGCTGACACCCGCGTATCTTCTTTTTGCCCCTGCTGTCGGCCAGCATGCCACTTCCAGACATTCCAGATTGTTCTCTGCCGCAAAATCCACGACCTCTTCAAATGTCATGTCCTCACAGATTGCTGTCAATAATCCCAACTTCATTTTTATTTTCCTCCTTGTTTATAAAAATATAATTTTTTAATTTCTGTCCTGCGCATTTTTGTAATACAGATAAAGTTTTTCCCACAAAAAATGCTGAACAAATAGTGCCCGCTCCAAACCCCTCCACTCTGCCCAAAAGGATCCTGCTCAGCAGAATCGACAGAAGCATCATAAAGCAGTCATATGCGATCTTTACTTTTCCCATTTCTTTGCAGCATTTTGCGCTGATCGTCTTTACCGTTCCATCCGGCGGATTCTGTACCAACTGCATATTTACCATAAATACCATACCGAATGCAGTAAAGAAAATGCTGAATACCAGGCAGAGGATCTGCGTTTCCAAAGAAGTCACCGGAAAGGTACATCTGCTTTTCAGGAAATCGATCATCCAGCCAAAGACAGAGGCAATTGGTATCTGTAAAAGGACCTGCGGGTTCCACAGCTTCTTCTCCGTTATATACTGAAAAAGCGTATTCATATAGTGAAAAAGCATCGTATAGGTACCCAGGGTCATTGAAGACGCAAGGCTCAGCACATACGGCACACTGCTGATGGGGGAAACTCCCAGATCCGACTTCACACACAGTACAATTCCGGCAGAGATCATCCACATTCCCGCAAAGTAAATCAATCCTCTAAGCGCCCATCTCTTCCATTCTTTTTGTTTACCTTTCATTTCTTTCCCTCCAACTGAGAATATTATAAGACACTCCGGCGCTTTCTTCTTTCTTCTTACTGTCCGGTTTTCATATGATTTTTGACAAAAAAACAGAACCGATTTTCAAACAGAAAACCAATCCTGTAAAAAAGAACAATATTTAAACTGCATTTTTTGTCTTTTTCGCCAAACTCTTCTGTTACAAAGATATATAGAGATATTGTATTTCATTTGGCTCCAATAGGGTTTCAAATGACAAAATCCCGTCCTGCACCGTTTCCACCTGAACCTTGCTTGACGGAATACTTATGGTTTTTAGATAGGTCAGCTCGTGCATGCTCAGGTCTTTTTCCATATTAAGATCCTGCCATCGGGCCTGTACGCTCCCGTATAAACGATTCAGTTGGTTTTTCCTGATTTTGTAATTTCCGTCTCTCATATGCTCCAGCCTGATATGAATTGTCAAAAACTCTCTGTTTTCCAGCATGCCGGGAATCTCCTGAATCCGGATCTCATCCTCCGGAGTCATATAATACTGAAAATTCAGTTTTTTCATATTATGGCATACGATCCGCACCGAACCGCGCTTGCTGCGTGTCACAATATAATTTGGACTGATACATAATACATCTTCATATAAACGATTCAGGAAATCCAAAGCATAACAGGAGGGTTTCGGCACCCCCGTTTTCGTCAAAAGGCCGCATCCTCCGAATAAAGGTCCTCTGGTATCTTTTGCTTCCGTGTAAATATCCGTGAAAAGCCAATATCCCATGAACCGAGCCTTTCCAAGACAGGAGACTGCGTTCTGCACCAGATATCCGCCCACCAGGCAGCTATCATTTATCATGTTTCGGTTGGAAAGGCTGAAGCTGTACTCTGATACATGAAGCTCCACTTCCGGAAACTCTGCCAGTGCCAGCGCTTTCTTCGCAGCGTCAATATTATGTCCCACAAAATCCATGTCTGTGTTTCGTTTTTCGTAGTATTTTCCATGGTCGTATTCCATAATATAAGGAAAACAGTTCAGAGAAAGAAAATCCGGCTTCTCTTCTTCCTGTTTCCACACAGTAAGAATTTGTGCAAATCCGTTTTCCCCATATAATCGGATGGGAAATCCTCCGCCTCCTATTTTGGCTTCCGGAAGAACGCTCCGAATGCTTCCTGCTATGAGACTGAACTGCTTAAAATATGCTTTATGGCTTTCTGCCTGCATGCCGGCATATGTATAGCCTTCGTCATTTTCAAAACGGATGGCGTTATCCTCCCATACTTCAAAATACCAGGTACTTACCTCTTCCATACCATACCGGGAAATAAAAAACGAAATTAAATTCCGGTAAAAACGTTCCGCCTCTTCCCCGGAGGCAAAACCTCCGCTTCTCTCTTCTTCCCGTATTGCCGTCTGAGCATTGCGCAGAATCCTGATGGGCTTAAATCCCAGATCTATATATGGCTTTAACTGATTCCGCACCAGAAAATCGATCACGCCGTTAATACGGCTGTAATTCTGTTCTCCTTCTTCTGCATGAAGATCAAGATACATATTCGGCGCATAAATATCCCAAAACCGGACATACTGAATTCCCAATGTTTCTTTCAGCTCCAAAAGCTGATTCTGCAGTCCTCCATCCAATAAAATACTTGCTGACCCCGCATTTATCATCTTACAACAGTATCCGTCCCATCTGATATCCATAATTTTATCCAGATCAGCGGTAATTGTAAGCTCCATGGTATTCGTATCGTCCGAAATATCAAAAGGATTTTTCTGCAGGTATTCTTCTACCCGTTGTTCTATCTGCCTCTTTTTCTGTCTGGCTTCTTCCCGGTTCTTTCCTTTTTCCATCCTTCTCTGCCTGCGGTATTCGGAAGGGGTCGTCTGATAAGCCTCTTTGAATGTCTTGTTATAGGCAGCCACACTTGCAAATCCATTGTCCAGAGCAATTTTAAGAATAGAATCATCCGTATACATCAGATCCTCCATGGCGTGAGTAAGCCGAACCTGATTCAACAGTTCCATAAAATTTATATTGCACTTTTGCTTGATATATCTGGATACATAGGTTGTTGACAAATATAACTGTTCTGCCAGATCACTCAATGTGATGTTCTGACGGTAATTTACACGGATAAACGCAAAAATTTCCTGTATCCGGTCATCTTCTTTACTGATACGTTCTTCTTCATATTTTTTAACATGCCGGAAGGCATGCCCTCCTTGCGTCGTTCCTGCCTTC
>JAUNGB010000090.1 GCA_030524715.1 Eubacteriales bacterium
TTTTCCACCAAGGGGATAGTGCGCCCAAAATTCAAGTTACAGATTCACACTTTTTCATCTGGAATTATGCAGAGAGAAAGCGATAACAGTTGTACAATCTCTCCTGAAAATGCTATAATAGGAAAATAGCGTAATACAAACATATGCTCTGAGAATCTGAGAAAAGGAGAAAAGAATGGATAAAAGCAGACGCCAATGGAAGGCCTATGCCAGAGAAACCCTCAGCGGCAATTTCCTGCTGCCGGTCCTGGGCTTTGTGATATTGCTGGCAGGCAGTACGATGGGCGGCTCCCTTGCATCAATATTGTTTCCGGGGGATGCGCCGCTTATGATTATTTTAAGTAAGGTGTTCCTGTTTATTTTGGCTTTGATCATGACAGTGTTCAGCGCCGGAGTATCTTACATGTTCCTGAATCTGGCGCGGGGCAGGAAGTATACTCTGAACGATATGCTTTATTTTTTTACGAATCATCCTGACAGGGTGATCGTTGCGGCATTTGTGATGGCGGTCATAGACCAGATCGTTTCGATTCCGTATAATTATTATACCTTTCTGGTACATCCGGGAGAAACCGCAGAGGAACAGTTGATATGGATGGGGCAATGTATGCTGACCATGCTGCTGGCAAGTGTTTTAAATACGTTGCTTACCCTGCCGTTTGCGCTGACCTATTATCTTCTGGCGGACAATCCGGAAATGGGAGGGATCGAAGCGCTGAAAACCAGTATGCGGCTGATGAAGGGCAATAAAGGAAAATATCTGCTGATGCAGGTCAGCTTCCTCCCTTTGATGTTTCTTACGGTTTTTACGCTGTATATCGGTATGCTGTGGGTGCTTCCCTATATGGAGATGACATCCGTAATGTTCTACCGTGATATCTGCCGGGAATTCAGGCCGTCCATGCTTCAGGAAGCCGATGGCACGGCAGGTGCGGGAGCCGACGGGGGCTTTGGCGGAAATATCGGGGATTTTTCCGGCGAGGATAAAGAGCCGGGAGACGACTATAATTCAGAAGCTTGAGAGGAGATAGATCATGGATATTATACAGGCGATCACACAGGAATTAAACGTACAGAAATGGCAGGTGGAGGCCGCTGTCAAACTGATTGACGAAGGCAATACCATCCCGTTTATTTCCCGTTACAGAAAAGAGGCTACAGGCTCTTTAAATGACGAGCAGCTTCGTTCTCTTCATGAGAGATTATTATATTTAAGAAACCTGGAAGAAAAGAAAAATCAGGTATTAAGCAGTATCGAGGAACAGGGAAAGCTTACTCCGGAGCTTAAAAAGCAGATCCTGGACGCGCAGACCCTGGTGGTTGTGGAGGATCTGTACCGTCCGTACCGGCCCAAACGCCGTACCAGGGCAACCATCGCCAAAGAAAAGGGGCTTGAGCCTTTGGCGAATATCATAATGCTGCAGATGACCGGGAAACCTCTTGAAGAGGAAGCAAAAACCTTTATCTCGGAGGAGAAAGAGGTGAAAACGGCGGAAGACGCCATCAATGGGGCCAAGGATATCATCGCCGAGCATATTTCTGACGAGGCCGATTACCGTATCCGTATCCGTAAGATGACGGTGCAGGGCGGAAGCGTAAGCTCATCAGCAAAAAAGCCGGAGGAATCTACGGTTTATGATATGTACTATGACTTTGAGGAACCGGTAAAGAAGCTGGCAGGCCATCGAATCCTGGCGTTAAACCGCGGTGAAAAAGAAAAAATCCTTACCGTTAAGGTCAATGCGCCGGAGGAAGAAATTCTGCGTTATCTGGAGCGTCAGGTGATTAAGAAGGACAACCCATATACAACGCCTGTGCTGAAGGAGGTAGTGGAGGACAGCTACAAACGTCTGATCGCGCCTGCGATCGAGAGAGAAATCCGCAGCGACCTGACCGAACAGGCGGAGGACGGCGCCATCCGCGTTTTCGGCAAAAACCTGGAGCAGCTTCTGATGCAGCCGCCCATCGTGGGGCAGGTAGTGCTGGGATGGGATCCGGCCTTTCGGACAGGCTGTAAGCTGGCTGTTGTGGACGCCACTGGAAAGGTTCTGGATACCACTGTAATCTATCCCACCGCGCCCACCTCCGAGGCAAAGATCAGGGCAGCCAAGGAAACCTTAAAGAAGCTGATCAAAAAGTACGGCATTACCCTGTTTTCCGTGGGAAACGGTACGGCTTCCAGGGAATCGGAACAGATCATCGTGGAGCTTTTGAAGGAAATTCCGGAGAAGGTACAGTATGTCATTACCAATGAAGCAGGAGCGTCTGTTTATTCGGCAAGTAAGCTGGCAACAGAGGAATTTCCAAATTTTGACGTGGGGCAGAGAAGCGCCGCGTCCATTGCAAGACGATTGCAGGATCCGCTTGCGGAGCTGGTAAAGATCGACCCGAAATCTATCGGCGTTGGCCAGTACCAGCACGATATGAATCAGAAAAAGCTTGGAGAGGCTCTTGGGGGCGTGGTGGAGGACTGCGTAAATAAGGTAGGAGTAGATCTGAATACTGCATCTGCGTCTCTTCTGGAGTATATTTCCGGTATCAGCAAGACGATCGCAAAAAATATCGTAGCCTATCGGGAAGAAAACGGACGTTTTACAAGCCGCAGGGAGCTTCTGAAGGTCGCCAAGCTTGGACCCAAGGCATATGAGCAGTGCGCGGGCTTTACCCGGATCATTGGCGGGAAGAATCCTCTGGATGCCACAAGCGTTCATCCGGAAAGCTATGAGGCAGCGGGCAGGCTTCTGGAAAAGCTGGGATGCAGGCCGGAGGATATCACAGGCGGCAAGCTTTCGGGAATTTCCCGTAAAATTAAAGACTATAAAAAGCTGGCGGCAGAACTGGGGATCGGCGAAATTACGCTCAGGGACATTGTAAAGGAACTGGAGAAGCCCGGGCGTGACCCGAGAGACCAGATGCCGAAGCCTATTCTCCGTACGGATGTGCTGGATATGAAGGATCTGAAGGAAGGAATGATCCTCAAAGGAACTGTGAGAAACGTTATTGATTTCGGTGCGTTTGTGGACATCGGCGTTCATCAGGACGGGCTGGTTCACATTTCCGAAATGAGCGAGAAATTTATCAAGCATCCTCTGGAGGCTGTGAGCGTAGGCGATGTGGTGGACGTCAGGGTTCTCGGAGTGGATTTGAAAAAGAAGCGGATCAGCCTTTCTATGAAGGGGATTGGAAAATAATGGGAAATTATTCTTTTGGGCTGATAGAATCTATTGCCCTGTGGCAGCAGCTTCTGCTGCTGTATCTTGTGCTGATCAATATCATAGCGTTTGCTGTTTATGGGCTTGACAAGCGCTATGCACGTCAAAGTAAGTGGCGTATTCCTGAAAGGCGCCTTCTGCTTCTTGCCGTGGCAGGAGGCGCTCTGGGAGCCTTTGCAGGAATGCGTATATTTCACCATAAGACGCAGAAGATGAAATTCCGGGTGGTCGTACCTTTATTTCTGGCGGTATACGTCGCAGCGGTTATTTATGTGATGGTTATTTTATCGTGAATACAGATAATACTATTGAGAGGGCTTTACAGAGAATGTAAGTCCTCTTTTTTGCTGGAATTAAAACTTTTAATATCAGATGCGGGATGACTCCCGCCTCTATAGGCGGTGGGTAACGAATTTGTATCAGTGGCGGGATTCAATCCCCCATCTGATATATGCTCCGCGAGGATGTGCAGGGATTCGGTTTGGAATTATGTCAGCGTAGCTGACCCGAATCCCGCACCAAGACTCGCGAGCGAGTCTTGAAATGAAAGCAGGAGAAGAATCGGTAAGGTATATCAGAATCAGAAAAAAGTATTTAGAAAAAAATCTAAATAGAAATTGACAAAAACGTATCGCTGTGTTATCCTATATTTAGAAATATTTCTAAATAGTATCCGAAAGATGTGTTTTAGGGCAGTACCGCCTACAGGGCTGCCCAGACACATAAGCATGAAGAAAAGCGTAATACAAATCCGCTTGGTTGATCGGGAGGTGAGGCGATGGCGTTTGCAGAGACTTTTAAAGCGCTTTCAGATCCGGTGCGCCGTGAGATACTCCAGCTTTTGAAGCATGGAAGGCTTTCTGCCGGAGAGATCGTCAGCCACTTTGATATGACAGGGGCTACGATTTCCTATCATTTGAGTATACTCAAGAAGGCGGAACTGGTGAGAGAGAAGAAAGAAAAGAACTACGTATTTTATGAACTGAACACCTCCGTGGTGGAGGAGATCATGCTCTGGCTGTCAGAGCTCAAAGGGGGAGAAGAAAATGATCAGAATTTATAAGAAAACCATTATTTTAACCAGCTTTATTATTCTGATACCCATATTTGCGGGGCTGCTTTTGTGGAATCGGCTGCCTGAGCAGATGCCGGTCCATTTCAGCTTTGACGGGACTGTCGACGGATGGGGTTCCAAGCCGTTTGTAGTTGTCGGGCTGCCGTTTGTGATGCTGGCGCTGCATTGGTTCTGTATCGCCTGCACATCCATTGATCCGAAACAGAAGAATATCGGCCGCAAGATGATCTATGTAGTGCTCTGGATCGTCCCGGTGATTTCTTTGTTTGCCGATCTGATCTGCTATGCCAACGCGCTGGGTTACGGCGTGGATGTGTCAAGCGCAGTCTTTTTTGTGATAGGCATTATGTTTATCATTGTGGGGAATTATATGCCCAAGAGCGGACAGAGCTATACTGTGGGGTATAAGATTCCCTGGACGCTGAACAGTGAAGAGAACTGGAATCGTACTCATCGTCTGGCAGGGTGGCTTTGGATCCTGGGCGGCTTTTTGTTTATCGTGGGAGCGGTGGTAAAGTGGCATTGGATCATCTGGGCAGTACTGCCGATAGCTGTGATTCCGGTAATATATTCAGCTATTTTGTACAAAAAGGGGATCTGATCCTTAAGAAATAAATTCTAAGAAATAAAAGTATCCTGTGAAAACCGGGCTTTTCTAAAAACACCGGATTATCACAGGATACTTTTTCTATGGGGTATTCCGTTTCCCTTCAGAGCCATTGTAAAGCTGGCATTCGCATTCTGTTTTACAGTGGCTTATCTGCGTTCAAACATGCTTTATCTGTGTTCAAACATGCTTCAGGCATGTCTGTTTCCTGTCAGTTCCTTGTTATCCTAATAATGCGGCGTCATTGGAAAATTCCTTGCCGCTGGCTTTTTCAAACTGGTCGAGAAGGTTTCTGACGGTCAGCTTTTTCTTTTCTTCGCCTTCGATATCCAGAATGATCTTGCCATCCATCATCATAATCAGGCGGTTGCCGTGGGTGATGGCGTCCTGCATATTATGGGTGATCATCATGGTAGTGAGATGATCCCGGTTGACGATCATATCGGTAATTTCCAGTACCTTGGCGGCTGTTTTGGGGTCAAGGGCAGCGGTATGCTCATCCAACAGAAGCAGCTTCGGCTTCTGGAGAGTTGCCATCAGCAGCGTCAAAGCCTGTCTCTGTCCGCCGGAAAGCAGGCCGACCTTGGAGGTGAGACGATCCTCAAGGCCAAGTCCCAGCACCTTTAACAGCTCTCTGTATTCCTCACGCTCCTTCCGGGTAATCCCGGGACGCAGAAAACGGCTTTTTCCCCGGCGCTTCGCCAGCGCAAGGTTTTCTTCAATGCCCATAGTCGCGGCGGTTCCGGTCATAGGATCCTGGAATACGCGGCCAAGATACAGGGCGCGTTTGTGCTCCGGAAGCTTGGTTACGTTTATTCCGTCAATAATGATTTGTCCCTCGTCTACAAGCCAGGTACCTGCAACTGCATTCAGCATGGTGGATTTCCCAGCTCCGTTGCCGCCTATGACGGTGACGAAATCCCCGTCCTTAAGTTTCAGGGAAAGTCCGTCTAACGCCAGCTTTTCATTAATGGTTCCGGGATTGAAGGTTTTGTAAATATTGTTAAGCTCAAGCATTTGTATTCCCTCCCCGTTTTACCGGTTTTGTAAAATATTTGCTTTTCCAGTATGGGAAAGCAAGGAAAACAGCGACTACAAGTGCGGACAGCATCTTCAGAAGGTCTGTGTCGATGCCCATCCAGATAACAGTCTGAAGTACCAGGTAGTAAAGAATAGAGCCGAGTACGACCGCTGTCATGCGAAGGGCAAAATTGCGGAAAATGCGTCCGAATACCGCTTCACCGATAATTACCGCGGCAAGGCCGATAACGATAGCGCCCCGCCCCATGTTGACGTCCGCAAAGCCCTGGTATTGGGCGAGGAATGCGCTGGAAAACGCAACAAGCCCATTGGAAAGCATCAGGCCAAGCACCTTATTTACGTCGGTGTTGATACCCTGCGCACGGGACATGTTCGGGTTGCATCCGGTGGCGCGCAGAGAACATCCAAGTTCAGTTCCGAAGAACCAGTACAGAATTGCGATCAGTATGACAATGACGATTGCAACGATCAGGATCGTATTCTGGGTGATCGGAACATTCTTGATATAACGCAGGGAAACCAGGAGATCATACTTATCGACGTTGATTGCCTGGTTTGCTTTTCCCATGATTTTTAAGTTTACAGAGTACAGGGCCAACTGTGTCAGAATGCCGGCAAGGATTGCCGGGATGCCCATAACTGTATGAAAGATTCCTGTGGCCAGTCCGGCCAGCATACCGGCGCCTGTTGCGCCCAGCATGGCAACCCACACATTGCAGCCGTTAAGCATCATCATAATACACACAGCGCCTCCGGTACACATGGTACCGTCTACGGTAAGGTCTGCAATATCCAGGATTCGGAAGGTCACATATACGCCAATTGCCATGATGCCCCAGATCAGCCCCTGGGCGGCAGCCCCCGGCAGGGCGTTGACTAAGTTCATGATATCCATTCGTATTCCTCCTGCTCAAAACGAACAGCGGGAAAGAAAATCCTTTCTCGCTGTTCGGGTAAGTATCGTTTATAAGTATTGGCTGACAGCTTTATTCAGCAGCTTCTTCGGTTTCTGTTTCAGTGCTTTCCTCTTCAGCGGCGTCAGTTTCTGTATCAGCTTCAGCCTCTTCGGTTTCAGCTTCTTCTGTATCGGCTTCTTCAGTTTCTGCGTCCTCAGTCTCAGCGTCTTCTTCAGCGCCGATGGCTACGTAATCTTCCGGAATCTCGATTCCAAGTGTTTCGCAGATATCTGCGTTATATTTCTTGGTGAAATTCGGAGCATATTCTACAGGCATTTCGGAGATATCTTCGCCGTCAGCCAGGATACGTGCAGCCATGTTTCCGGTAGCAACGCCAAGGTCATAGTAGCTGATGGAAAGAGTGGCAACGCCGCAGCCGGCGCAGATGCCTTCTTCGCCTGCGATTACCGGAACTTCAGCCGGAAGACAGATATTATTGATGATCTCTGTGTTGGAAGCAACCGTGTTATCAGTAGGTACATAGATCACATCGCTTTCTGTAGCGGCAGTTGTGGTTACGGAAGAAAGATCGTTGGAATCTGAGAATGCATAGTATTCACAGGTATATCCCATTTCTTCCAGAGCAGCCTTCACAGTATCTACCTGGTACTGGGAGTTTGCCTCTGCGGAGCAGTACAGAAGTCCTACATTCTTTGCATCCGGGAACAGCTCGTTGAGCATTGCGGCCTGGTCATCCAGCGGAGCAAGGTCGGAGGTACCGGAAATGTTTCCTCCTACAGTTCCGTCGAAATCGTCAAGTTCAAGAGCCACACCGTATTCTGTGACAGAAGTTCCGAGGATCGGGATCTCGTTTGTGCCCGCTGCCGCAGCCTGAAGAGCGGGAGTTGCGTTCGCAAGGATCAGGTCTACTCCGTTGGATACAAAGCTGTTGATGATCGTGGAGCAGGTGTTGCTTTCGCCCTGTGCGTTCTGTTCGTCAAAAGTAACCTTATCCCCAAGCTTTTCTGTCAGGGCATCCTTAAAGCCCTGTGTCGCTGCATCCAGAGCGTCGTGCTGAACAAGCTGACAGATGCCTACGGTATAGGAATCTGCTTCTTCCGCACTTACATTCATAACGCCCATGCCTGCCAGCATAGATACGGAAAGTACAGTTGCTAAAATCTGCTTTTTCATAAAAAATGTCCTCCTCATATTTAAAAATTCGCATAAACCACCTAACTTACGAAAGTATAACGCTTTAAAGCGCAAAAGTCAATAGGAAAATTCTTATTTTTATGCTGTTCAGGGAAACTTTTTTAGTTTGCTTTACAATTTTTTTATGGCGGCATATAATGATATACGCTCCGCGAGGATGTGCAGGGATTCGGTTTGGAATTATGTCAGCGTAGCTGACCCGAATCCCGCGCCAAGACTCGCGAGCGAGTCTTGAAAGGAGGAACAAATGGACAGAAAAACGATCAAATATTCATTTTTATCCACCCTGCCGGTAATGGCGGGGTATCTTGTGCTGGGAATTGGTTTTGGGATACTGCTTCACGATAAAGGTTATTCCTTCTGGTGGGCTATCCTGATGAGCGTTGGGATTTATGCAGGATCCATGCAGTATGTAGGCGTAGAGCTTCTGGCAAGCCATGCTTCGCCGCTTTCCGCCGCGCTGATGACTCTGATGGTTAACGCCCGGCATCTTTTCTATGGGATATCCATGGTTGAAAAATACCGGGATACAAAGGCATCCAAACCTTATCTGATTTACGCTTTGACAGATGAAACTTACTCTTTGGTGTGTGATCCGAATCTGCCCCGGGGGGGCGATAAGAGACGTTACTACTTTTGGGTTTCCCTGATGGACCAAAGCTATTGGGTGCTTGGAAGCTTCCTGGGCGGCTTGCTTGGAAATGTTATCAGGTTCAATACGGAAGGAATTGATTTTGCCATGACCGCATTGTTTGTGGTGATCGTGACAGAGCAGTGGGAAAAGACCAAGATGCATATTCCCGCGGTGGCAGGAGCGGCAGTGTCGATTGTGTGTCTGCTACTCTTAGGCCCGTCTGATTTCCTGATTCCCGCAATGCTGGGGATTTCTGTAGTCCTGTTTTTATTAAAAGGCATAATAACAAAGGGGGATGCTTTCAATGATTGATGTAAAATATTCCCTGCTGCTGATTGGGGTAATGGCATTGGTCACACAGCTTCTGCGTTTTTTGCCCTTTGTCCTGTTTGCCAGGGGTACCCCGAAACCGATCCTGTATCTTGGGAAGGTCCTTCCGTCTGCTATCATGGCAATGCTGGTAGTTTATTGCCTGCGTAACACGGATATTTCCGGAAACACTCACGGAATTCCTGAAGCGGCGGCAGTTCTCCTGGTAGTTGCCCTGCATAAATGGAAACATAATACGCTTCTGTCCATTGTAGGAGGGACTGTTTGCTATATGCTTCTGGTGCAGGGGCTTTAGAGTGTGTGTGAAATTGCTTTCCGCAGGAGGTATCCCGCAAAGAGTAGGGGGATGCAGATTACGGGAATGAATTTTCAAACACGCTCCAGAGTTGTTTATGAGTATGCAGCAGAGCAGAATGCGTGCTGTCTGCTTTATTCCGGGACTGTTCACATCCGCAGAAAAGATGTATAATATCTAATTATACACCTAATAAGTTAAAGGGCGGGGAGAAAAATGGCAAAAACAACAGAGGAACTGAAAAATGAACTGAAAAGTATCCGGACAAATGAAAGGCTTACAGAATGGCTGGATGAAAACAAAGGGGATAACATAAGGTTCTGCGACTATCTGAACGAAGTGTGCGATAAGAATGGCATAAGGCTCAGCAGCCTGGAGGGAAAGGTCGCCCTTTCAAAAGCCTATATTTATGCGTTGGCTAACGGGACTAAAAATCCTGCAAAAGAAGCTGTGATCAAGATCGCGCTGGGGATAAACGCAACAGTTGAAGAGACTAACCAACTGTTAAAGCTGTCCGGAAATAAAGAGCTTTATCCCAAAAAGGAAGAAGACGCGGTTATTGAATTTGGCATACAGCAGCACCTGACGGTCTATGAGATAGAGGAATTGCTGAAATCCCGCGGGCTTGCTATGCGTTTAACGGATGAGAGGTAGAAATGGAAAGAGTATCGGGTAATCTGGAATATCAGTTCTTTTTTTCAAGATTCAGGAATATCAGGACGCTGGCAATATCTCATGAGACGAAGGTCGAACAGATTTTTTACCAGCCAAGGCAGGCAGTGTGCATTTTAAAGACCTATTACAACAGAGATGTTTCTTTTGTCTATCAGCGGTTAAAGTCTATCCGGCATGAGAATCTTACGGCTGTTTATGATGTGCTGGCCTACAATGGAAACACCTATGTGATCGAAGAATTTATCGACGGCGAAACTCTTACAGAACATCTGGACAGACAGGGAACTTTTTCTGAAAGTGAAGTAATATATATTATAGAAAAGGTCTGTAATGCTCTGGAAAAGCTGCATTCCCAGAGACCTCCGCTTATCCATCGGGACATCAAACCGAGCAATGTAATGATAAGGGTAGACGGCAGTATCAAGCTCATTGACTTTGATACGGTAAGATTCCATAAGAAAGACGGAAAACAGGATACGGTATTATTAGGTACGAAGGAGTATGCATCTCCTGAACATTACGGATATGGGCAGACAGATATTACAAGCGATATTTATTCCATAGGAGTAATGATGAATGAGCTTTTAACAGGAAAAATGCTCAATAATCACAGGGCTACATATCAGGGAAGGCTTTTGCCTGTCATTAACCGCTGTATCCGTATGGATTCCGGACAAAGATTCCAGTCAGTGGGAGAATTAAGAAAGGTGCTTACAAGTTACCGGACTCCTTTAGGGGTACTGACGCGGAATAAAAAGAAAATTATTGCCGGATGTATTGTATTTGCGGCAGCAGTGTCGGCTTTGCTGTTCTGGGTGACGAAAATAGAAACGTGGCCTGATCTGCAGAAAGCTTACGAAGAAGAAACATCTCCGTTCTTGCTGTTGGAAAACAGAAAGGTAGACAGAAAACTGAAGAAGGTTCTGGGAACCAAGTATTCCTATGTAAAAGAGTGTTTGCAGACCATCGATTCAGATGTTAAATATTGGGACGGAACCTATTTTATGCAGGGCGCTGTTCCGGGGCTTTATACGATCATGGAGGCCGCCATATCTCTGACAGATGACGAGGAACTGGAATGCAGTTTCCTGGAGGGAGAGATCTGCAATTATTATGCAAGTGATGAAAAATTTTATGAAGCGCCTTCGGAAAACATGCTGGCGTGGATGGCCTCCTTTGAAAATAAAACCATACAGTTTCATGGAGAAGCGCAGGATAATGCAGAGCCGCAGGATTATGCAGATGGGCAGTTTTATGCATAGCTGCAGGAGTATGTAGAGCAACAGGATAATAGGGTACAGGAGGATAATACTGAACAGGTGGTTAATGCGGAACAGCAGGATAATGCAGAGCCGCAGGACAATGTGGAGTCGGATATTACCGGAACCTACGTGTGTGAAGAATTGCCGGCTTCGATTATTATCCGGGAAGCAGAAAATGGCCAGTACGAAATAGAGGGACATGCATCATGGGGATTCAATACGGGAGATATTGCAGGAGAATTGGAACAGATCAATTCCCAGCAATTTCTATATGTGGAAAATCCTGATACAGAAAGCAGGGCTGAACTGAAAATCGTAGCCTATGAGGATCGATTGTTCGTACAGACTACTCAGGGAATGTTCGGCGGCCTGAATGTGAGATTTGACGGTACATATGAGAAACAATAAGGGGTTCTGACGCCTGGATTGACGGCGCTGGTGAATAGGCCAGACGGCTGTTTACGGGGAGACGGCGATCGCAGCCATAGCATTGGGAGGATGTTTATGCCGGAAATGATACACAATATTATTTACGAGTTTTCTCAACAGCTCAAGGGTATATTGGGAAAGCATTTGACCAGGATTATTATATATGGTTCTTATGCGAGGGGAGATTATCGTGAAAACTCTGATGTTGATGTAATGATATTGGTCGATTTGACAGAAGAAGAGATAAAAAGGATAGAAAATGAAATATATGATCTGGCTTTTGAAATAGAAATGAACACAGGTATCGATATCTCTCCAATTGTTAAAAATGAACAGCAGTATGAGTATTGGGTGGATACGTTGCCTTTTTATCGCAATGTGCAGAAAGAAGGTGTTGTGATTGGAGGATAATAAATCAAGAGATTTGAGTATGGATAGAATGCAGAGTGCATTGGAAACTTTGGATACACCAAATGTTTGTAAAATCATGTAAAAAATACAGGCTGAAACTTTTTTAAGAAATTTCGCAAACCCTATTGAAATCAGCATATTATAGAGTTATAATGATTTGCAGATAAAAGAAAATTCTTCGGGGCAGGGTGATCGGAGTAAGATCTGAAATTCCCTACCGGCGGTAAAGTCCGCGAGCCGCATATGCGGTTGATTTGGTGACATTTTTACAGTTGCTTTGATATCAGGAAGTTCTGTAAAATGAATTCCAAAACCGACAGTATAGTCTGGATGAGAGAAGAACACGCTTATATCCTACGTGCTCATTGTCCCGGGAAGATGATTTCCCGGGATTTTTTTGTATAATAAGAAATCTTTTGGTTTTAGGTATACTTTTAGGTTTTTTGGCATACAAAAATGCGGGAATTTTCTTTTACGGACGAACGCAGATATTACGTGACCTGGGTTCGTAAAGAATATTTCAAAAGGAGAGAATCATATGAGTGAACAGGTATTAAGAAACGGGAATGTAATGGCAAGGAGCCGCACAAGGACGCTTACACAGATTGCTATGCTTGGCGCGGTGGCAGGAGTTTTGATGAATCTGGAATTTCCGATTCCGTTTTTGGCTCCATCCTTTTACCAGTTGGATTTTTCTGAAATCCCGGTGCTGATCGCTTCCTTTGCCATGGGACCTCTTGCCGGAGTAGTGACAGAGTTTGTGAAAATTTTGGTACATCTGGTAACGAAGGGAACTATTACCGCAGGCGTGGGAGATGTTGCGAATTTTATTTTTGGGTGTACTTTTGTGGTACCGGCAGGATTGATATACCGTTATCACAATGTAAAGAGCAGGAAACATGCCGTTGTCGGTATGGCAGTGGGAACCGTGCTTACCACACTGGCTGCCTGCCTGATGAATGCATATGTACTGCTTCCGGCATATGGCAAGGCTTTCGGTATGCCGATGGAAGCTTTTATCGAGATGGGCGCTGCGGTACACAGCTCAGTAGACAGTCTTTTAGGCTTTGTGGCTCTGATTATTGTGCCGTTTAATTTGTTTAAATACATCCTTACTTCCGTGATCGTATTTTTTATTTATAAAAGGATTCGCGTGGTATTAAAGGGAGACTGAGTTTTTTATAGTAGAAATACCGGCAGGAACGGGCTTTCCACGTTTGCGGAAAGCCCGTTTGCTATATCAGATGTGAGCTGCCTCCCATTTACTGTTCACATCTACGTTGTAAACAGTAAAGAATTCCCCTATAGGCGGCGAGTAACAAATGCGTCTTTCTCTTGCATTTACAGGTGGGAGCCGTTATGATGTAGAGTATAGAAAGGAGATTTAACAATATGGGACAGATACATAGTGTGGAAAAACTGACAGATAACAAATTTGTAAACTTATATAACGTAAAGGCAACCAGCGTGCATAACACCCCGGTTTCTTATTTTGTGGCTTCCCGTGCAAAAAGTATTGAGCAAATGAAGCTGAAAACAAAGAAAAATACCCCGGACGGCGTGATTATTTACAGTGTTTACGGTGAGAAAAGGGATAAGGTAGTGCTGATACGCCAGTACCGCTATACATTAGACGATTACATTTATGAGTTTCCGGCAGGTCTGGTGGAGCCGGGGGAGGATTTCAGTGCAGGCGCTGTCAGGGAATTATATGAGGAAACAGGGCTGACCCTGTCTCCACTGGACGTAGATCCTGCTTATGAAAAGCCTTACTTTACCACGATCGGGCTGACCGATGAATCCTGTGCTACTGTTTATGGATATGCCAGCGGGGAGATCAGTGCAGACGCTCAGGAGGACAGCGAGGAAATTGAAGTAGTCCTTGCAGATAAAGAAGAAGTGAAGCGTATTTTGCGCGAAGAAAACGTGGCGATCATGTGTGCATATATGCTGATGCACTTTTTAAAAGACGAAGAGCCGTTCGCATTTCTTGATGTCCTGAAGTAAGAACAGCCTGAACGGAATTTCATTATAAGCTCTCACTTCCTTTAATGCTTTTAAATACGATTGTTATAGAAAATGAAAACGATAGTAATAGAATAGTATTTATTATTACGCTATTATAAAACAGCTATCTATACAGATGTAATAAAAGATAAAGAGAAGGGAGACAGGAAATTTTGAAAATACTGACTGTATATTTAAGAACGTTGGATGATGTTTGGGAATTTATAGAACATATGAACGAAATTGAAGGAGAAACCACACTTTTTTGCGGACGGTATTCCGTTAATGCAAAATCGGTTGTAGGCGTACTGAGCCTGAATTTGAGGGAGCCTGTAAAACTGGAAATAAAAAATTGGAAAGAGGAATATCGTTCACTGTTAGAGAAGTATCTTATAGAAAGAAGGTAATAGACGAAGCATCAGCAATTATCAGAGGTAAGAAAAATGGCAGATCAGAAAATCGATAACCTTTTGAATCTTGCAATGGATTCTACACAGGAAGAACGGGAAAAATCCCTGAATTTGAACGTAGGATATGATGAGAGACTGAGATTGTGGGATGTAGTGGTAAAATACAGCGGAGAGGAAGCGGGACTTGAAGGAGAGGGAATCCGGATAGTCCCGCTTCTTGGCGGTTATGCAGTGGTAACACTGCCGGAGAGTGAACTGGAAAGATATTCAGAAAGGCAGCAGGTGGAGTTTGTGGAAAAGCCAAAGCGCCTGTATTTCAGCGATTTTCAGGCAAACATGGCAAGCTGTATCACTTCTTTGCAAAATGGCGGAGCGCTGCCGGGAATTGGACGGCAAGGGCTTTCCGGTAAAGGGATACTTATGGGAGTTGTGGATTCCGGAGTAGATTACCGTCATCCGGATTTTCGGAATGCCGATGGAACCACCCGGATATTGAGGCTTTGGGATCAGAGTGCGGCAGGAAGCCGGACGGGAAATTTACAGGGAAGTCCGGTTGACCTTTCCGGGGAGGGCAGCATGGATGGTTTTATGGGAAATCCTCCCCAAGGCTACATCCTTGGCGTGGAGTATACAAAGGAACAGATTGATGAAGCGTTGAGGGCGTCCGAGACGGAGGGGTACAGGATAGTGCCGGAGAGAGATTTAAGCGGACATGGGACTTCAGTCCTTGGAATTGCGGCAGGGAACGGCCGGGCATCGGATGGAAGGAATCGGGGAGTGGCATATGAGAGCGATATTCTTGTGGTAAAGCTTGGAATACCAAGAGAGAATTCTTTCCCCAGGACCACGGAGCTGATGCAGGGGATTGACTATCTGGTCCGGCAGGCGCTGGCAGTGGAGCGGCCGATGGTAATCAATTTAAGTTTTGGAAATAATTATGGCTCTCACAGAGGGGACTCGCTGTTGGAGACATACATTGATACGGTGTCCAATATGGGAAGACTGGTAATCTGTGCGGGAACGGGAAATAACGGGAATGATAATCTGCACACAGACGGACAGGTGTTTAATGGAGAAACAAATGAGATTGAACTCGGCATCAGCCCCTATGAACCCGGTCTGAATGTACAGCTTTGGAAATCCTATGCGGATGAAATGGAGATTTTTATTGAGCACCCCTCCGGTATGCGTATCGGGCCGTTGTATGAGGAATTGGGACCGCAGCGGCTCCGTGCGGGAAATACGGAGCTTTTGATCTATTACGGAAAACCCGGACCATTTCAGGTGACACAGGAAATTTATATCGATTTTATCCCAAGAGGCAATTATATAGACAGCGGCGTGTGGAAAATTGCCCTGCGCGGAAGGGATATCAAAGAGGGAGAATATTATCTCTGGCTTCCGGGCGGCGGCATTTTGAATCCCAATACGGGATTTTTTCTGCCTCAGGCGCAGGGAACGCTGACAATTCCCTCTACTGCGTCAAGAATCATTACAGTCGGAGCCTATGATTCCCGGCTGAATGCTTATGCGGATTTTTCCGGCAGAGGCAGTACGCGCCTGCTTTACAGAAAACCGGATCTGGCAGCGCCGGGAGTAGATATCATAGCACCGATTCCCGGCGGAGGGTATGCGCCTGTTACCGGAACCTCCTTTGCTGCGCCGTTTGTCAGCGGAGCGGCGGCGCTTCTGATGGAGTGGGGAATCATTATGGGCAACGACTCGTTTCTGTACGGTGAGAAGGTGAAAGCGTATCTTAGGCGCGGGGCAAAGCCGCTTCCTGCATTTGGACGGTATCCCAATGAGGAAATTGGCTATGGGGTGCTGTGCGTGAGGGATAGTTTGCCGGAGTAACATTTTTTAGTTTTGTCAAGCTGCAAACAGGTCTTGTTGGAAAGCTGCTTCCTGCGGCGCTCCGATCTGGGCGGCAGGCAGTGCAATCACATGCAGACCTATGTTGCTAATAAAGAAAAAGAAGCGGCGAAAAAAACTGCCATAGAAGCGGCGGGAAATATGTTGAAAACCGGAAAATTATCAGTAGAGGAAGTTGCAGCCTGCTTTACGGAACTTTCTATCGAAGATGTCCGGCATTTGAAAGAGGAAATGATGCAGGCTGTATGATTGTAGGGCAATATGTATTCCCCGGCTGTAAAAATCAGCCGGGGATATTCATATGGAGGATAAAGTGAAAGATTCGGAATTGATTGGGAAAGTACATTCCGCAGTTTACCATCAGTGCCAGAAACGGGGATATGCTGCTCCGGCAGAAGTGCTTGTAGACATTGGAGCGCTGACAGAGCAGAAATACGAGGAATGGAGATTTGGGAAGATACCGTATTTAGAGCAGGCGTGTACCTGTAACCTACGGCAGCTTTCTTTTATTATGAAGCAGATACGTTCTTACGCAAAGAAAGCAGGATTAAAAGCATCTTTCTGCTATTACAAGCGGTGGGGCGTAAAGAAAAAACATGGGCGTAAGGCGGTTATCCCTCTCAGGTTCAGCAAGAGCGGAACCCCGGAAATTGAAAAAGCATATGCGACACATTATGTGGATGTGGTAAGAATCGGGCAGTTGAAAGAAGAAAAGCAAAGGCAGGCGGGAAATGTGCCTGCAGATATTCCGGAAAAATCAGGGATAACCGGGGAGGATGGACAGGGAAAATGACAGACCGGGAATATGAGATTATGGAACAGGTCATGGACAGGCTGGAGGATATTTTATGCTCCTATAAGGGGCGTGGCCATCAGACGGTTTACATTGATATGGATTCCCTTGCGCTTCTTGTAAGCCTTATCATATATGGACAGATCAAGGTGGAGCCGCATAGTTATGATTATGATGCGGATATTGAAGAGGATGAAACGGCGGTGGGAATTTACAGGGAGCTTGCACCGCAGACAAGGTGGCGTACAGGCTGCCATACACAGATCGAGCAGATCCGTATGAATGCGCTGAAAGAGTTTGCCGCAATGGGAACGCCTGCTTATAATGATTACATCTGGTATGCGGATGCCGGGGCAGCCGTGGAATGCGGGGAGATACTTCCCTATGAAATTTTCCAGTTATTTACGGATATGCCCGAAGTAAACAGGTTGTATATTTTTCCGTATCCATTCAGAGAGGGAGACAGGAAATCCGTGTATTATTCTTTTGAACCAACACAGGACGGACGGGAAGAAATGAAAAAATATATTGACCGGAAGTGGGAAAAAGTATGCCGGATCGTCAATGGAAAAGGGGAATAATCCATAACGGGTTTATTATGTGCAAAGATAAAAGGTACACGTCGGGTGGCAGTGTTTTATTCTGCTCCCGGCGTGTTTGCTGCTATATATTCAGAGCAGTAAAAAAGGCATATTACTGCTAAAAAATCTACTCATATATAAGCCGTTTCAAGTGCGGATATGCTTGCATATCCATCTGGCGACTGCCCACGAGTCCGGCAAAGCCGGACGTTAAATAGGAGCCAACTTGCACATTCAGAAAAAATGTGCATTGTCCGAGGGTATGAGGGTGCTGGATGTCCGGTGGACATCCGTTTAGCACCGACCGTTGCCGTGTGCCGGTGGCACACGTTTGGCAACGACCGGAACGGAGTGTAGACGCGGGAGCGGAGAGCGGAATCCCCATCAAGATTGCCGGGTAAGCAAAAGTCACAAAGTGAGTTTTGAGTTACGCAGGCGAATCTTGCTTTTTATGCCAGAACTCGCATTATTGTGAAATGCGCATTGATAATGAAAAAGAATCACTTCCGATTTAGGGAAATTTGTAGTTAAATAATAGTATAAAGAAAACACATGATAAACAAAAAATATTTATAAAAAGGAGTGATACGATATGTTATTACCGAGCATGTTTACAGAAAGTTTGTTTGATGATTTTTTCACATCTCCACATTATAAGCGTAGTTACAGCTCCAACGTACATGAGATGATGAAAACGGACATTAAAGATCAGGGAAATGTCTATGAAATGACTATGAGCCTTCCGGGAGTCAGAAAAGAAGACGTGAAAGCAGAACTGAAGGATGGATATCTGACAATTCAGGCTACATCAAATTCCGAAAATAATGAAAGCGCGGACGATGGAAAATATATCCGGAGAGAAAGATATATGGGAACTTGTAGCAGAAGCTTTTATGTGGGAGATGAAGTAAAGCAGGAGGACATCAAAGCAAAGTTTGAGGATGGTACGCTGCATCTGACGATTCCGAAAAAGGAAGAAGTAGTGGTAGATAATAAAAATTATATCACGATTGAAGGCTGATAAAGACTGTGAAAACAGATTTATGAAATGACGTAAAGAAATGAAAACAATCACAAGGAGGTGCAGAACTGCTTAAGCAGATGTGCCTCTTTATGATTGTTTCAATTTTTGCAGAAGATATGGGAGAAAGTGGTTTATTTCTTAAAAGGTTGAAGAAAGTATTCACAGGAAAAGGGAATCTGCATTAGAACTTCATTGGAACAAGTAGCAAAATCTAAGTCGGTAATTTCCTTAATTAAATCAATTCGATAAGCCGCCGTATGCCTGTGAATAAATAACTTCTTGGCGGTCATAGAAATATTTTGTCCATGAAATAAATACGTTTGTAAAGTAAGTATCAGGTAGTCATCTGTATTTTTTTGCTATTATGTAATTTGATAAATTTCATGCGATTTTATACAATGTTTAAAAATAGACTTTCCTGTAATCTAAAAGTACAAAATAAATATATGAGGAGGAAATTCAGATGAACAAGGTATTATTAACAGGTGTAGATGGAAATTTTGGAAAACGTGCGGCGAAAGCACTTATGGAAAAACTTCCGAAAGAACAGCTTATCTTTACTGCGCCGAATAAAGAGGCGTTGAAAGAGTATGAGAAGATGGGCATTGAAACACGCTATGCGGATTTCAATCATCCAGATCAGCTTGCGGAAGCATTTCAGGGCGCGCATACGGTATGTCTGATCTCTATGCCGTTTGTCGGACCCAGAAGAAGGACTGCACATAAAAATGCAGTAGACGCCTGTGTAAAAGACGGGGCAGACCGGATTGTGTATACGTCGATTGTGGGGGCAGGACTGGAAGAGTGTGATACCTATGAGGTTTCAGATCATAAATATACGGAAGCATACATCAGGGAACAGCCGATTCACTACGTATTTATTCGTGACGCGCAGTATGCGGAGGCGATGGTCTCTGCTTTTGAAGAAGCGTATGATAATACGAATGGTGTGTTATCCAACAATATGGGAGAAGGAAGAATGGCATATATTTCCAGAGATGACTGTGCATTGGCAGCAGCGTGTGTAGCGGCAGGAGCAGGCGGAAATGATGTGGTTTATGAATTGAGTGGGGCAGAAGCCTTGACGATTACGGAATATCTGGCAATCGCAAGCGAGGTTACAGGGAAAAAAGTAACGTACCATGAGATAACAGATGAGGAGATGTATGAATATTTTGATTCCATCGGAGTTCCGAGAACAACGGAGGAAATGTGGGCGAATACGGCGAAGAATTATCCTTTCTGTTCAGATGGAATGGTAACTTTTGGAAGAGCAATCCGATTGAATCAGATGAACACCTTTACGCATGATTTTGAAAAGCTGACAGGGCAGAAGCCAATGACAGTGAGGGAAATTTTTGAAAATATGGATGCGCACAGGATCGGAAGCCGTACTTCTACCGATAAATAAAAGACAGAATCAGGGAGGTATGAAGCTTTCCTGCCTCCCTGGTCATGGTGCGCCCGGCGGGCGCACGTTCTAAGGAGTGAAAGTCTCTGACCCGCCCGG
>JAUNGB010000091.1 GCA_030524715.1 Eubacteriales bacterium
TATTTCATCACTTCAGTTGTTTCTTCGCTTCAGTTGTTTTATGGTTTCACTCAGTTTTTATCCCCGACTTCATTGTATCGTATCCTGCAAAAAAATACAATTTCTATTTCAATTGTAAAATTTTCTGTTATAATAAATATAATATGGAAACGGATTTCGGCGGTCCGTTTCCCATTTTTTAAGAAATATATACAATGGATGGAGGAATTTAATTGGAAAATCAAAAGAAAACTGCGGATGACACGCAGAAAGTAACCCTTTTTGAAAAAACTCCTATTCCGAAAGCGGTTATGACTCTGGCAATCCCTACGGTTATCAGCTCTCTCGTCATGGTTATCTATAATCTGGCGGATACCTATTTTGTGGGGATGGTCAATGATCCGATCCAGAATGCGGCGGTCACGCTGGCTGCTCCGGTTCTCCTGGCGTTTAATGCCATCAACAATCTTTTCGGTGTAGGAAGCTCCAGTATGATGAGCCGGGCTCTTGGACAAAAGGACTATGATACGGTTTACCGAAGCTCTGCCTTTGGATTTTACTGTTCCCTGATCTGCGGAGTCCTTTTTTCCCTGATTTATACTGCCTTCAGCGGTCCTCTCCTTACAGTCCTCGGCGCGAATGCAGAAACCTCAGCAGCTACAGGGCAATATCTCCGATGGACGGTTTCCTTCGGAGCAGCTCCCGCGATCCTGAATGTGGTAATGGCGTATCTGGTACGTGCGGAAGGGGCATCCCTTCATGCCAGCATCGGAACTATGAGCGGATGCCTTTTAAATATTGTACTTGACCCGATTTTTATCCTTCCATGGGGATTTAATATGGGAGCCGCAGGCGCGGGACTGGCGACCTTCCTTTCTAACTGCGTGGCATGTATGTACTTCTTTGTACTGTTGTTTGTAAAGCGCGGAAAAACCTATGTATGCATCAATCCCAAGATGTTCCGTCTCAGAAAGGCTGTCGTGATCGGAGTATGCGCCGTAGGAATCCCTGCTTCTATCCAGAATCTTCTGAATGTAACAGGTATGACGGTATTAAACAACTTTACTTCTTCCTTTGGTTCCGATGCGGTAGCTGCTATGGGGATCTCCCAGAAGATCAATATGGTTCCGCTTTATGTGGCTCTTGGAATTTCCCAGGGCATCATGCCTCTTGTCAGCTATAATTATGCCAGCGGAGACAGGAAGCGTATGAAGGACACAATCATGTTTACTGCCAGACTTTCTATTTCCTTTATGGTAATTCTCACGGTTGTTTACTATTTATGCGCAGGCAACCTGGTCTCCCTTTTTATGAACAACGAGACTATCATTGCCTATGGAAGCCGTTTTCTCCGCGGGCTTTGCCTTTCTCTGCCGTTCCTCTGCACGGATTTCCTGGCAGTAGGCGTCTTTCAGGCGTGCGGAATGGGAAAAAAATCACTGGTATTTGCCCTTCTTAGAAAAATCGTGCTGGAAATTCCGGCCCTTGTAATTTTAAACCATTTCTTCCCTCTCTACGGCCTTGCCTATGCCCAGACTGTGGCGGAAGTGATCCTTGCCATTGCCGCCGTCATCACTCTCGGGAAGATGTTTAAAGAGCTGCCGCAAAGTGCTGGCAGATAATCAGTATGTACGGGTACAAATTTTTGTTTTATCCGGTATGTTGGTTTTCGCAGATAAAATTATACCGAAAAACGATTCAGAAAGGATGAGGAATTGGATTATGTTAACACAAATTGGACAATTGTTTGAAGACGAAAAAATCGAATATGGAAGAAAAATCCAGGAAGAAGCCAAAAAAGAAACTAAGAAAGCTGTAAAGAAAGCTAAAAAAGCTGCGGCTAAAAAGACAGAGCTTGAAATCGCCGCCAATCTGTTAACCAAGGGCTTCCCAGCCGATGAAATACTTGCCGTTACAAAATTACTGACCCGGGAAGACATCGATGCAATAAAGAAGTATTCCTGATTCCGTAAAAAATCAAGGATACTATACACAATAGTATGGTATCCCTGATTTACAACGGTTTTGTAAAGTCAATAAGTATTTAGTCTGATTTACAACAGTTTTTTACGGATTTTCAGAACAGCCGCATCAACTGCGGATGTATCGCCTGATTTGATACATTTTATTTCAAACAGGCAGGCAGTAATCTCCTGAGCCGTCTCAATAGTGATTCCGTTATCGAACGAGTCATAGCTATAGGTCATCTGCGGATTCGGGGGATAAATGCATGTTACCTCCGGAACAGCTCCGCCTTCTCTTTCCGAAAAGCCGATTATGCCCTCCAGATGCTCTTTAAGAGGAATAAAAATTCTGTCCGAATCAAACGGACTTCTTTTCCAGACGGCAACATACGCCTTATCCTCTGTTTTCAGTCCCATGCTCACCCATCCGTCGTCATATTTCGACAGTCCAAACGGCCAGAAAGGACGTGCCTTTTTAATATCTCCGCGAATCTGCTTATATACGGAAATACCTTCCTTTACAAGAGCCTTACGCTCTTCGTCCAGCTTTGCCAGATGCCCGCTCTGGTGGATACGAAGCAGCATTGCATTCACCATATTAAAGATTGTTTCCTGACGGAGCTGTTCCGGAGAAACCTCTTCTTCATGATTGACCGGATAAGACCAGACAGCCGCCTGCTCCGGTGTAACTCCTGTAGGTGCATTGGAAGCGATCACTGCATAGGTCAGATAATCCTCCTGGTCGCTGGTAGACTGAATACTGCATCGCGACAGCATTGCATAATCCATACGGAGTCCTCCGCTGGAACAGTTTTCGATAATCAGGTCAGGATAGCGCTCCCATAAACCGTCCAGCCATGAAAGATAAGCCCTCTCATGCTCCAGTAACCCTTCTCCCACACTATCCGCATATAATTCTGTACCAATTCCCGGCTCAATATTGTAATCCGTCTTTAAATATCCAATGCCGTATTCCCGGACAAGTCTGTCAATTACCCCATCCATATAGGCTCTTACCTCCGGATTACGATAATCAAGCTGAAATCTGCTTCTGTCATAAACCCGTTTTCCATGGCGGACAAAGAACCAGTCGTCCGGCTTTTCCTCTGCCAGCTTGCAATGGATTCCCATAACCTCCGGCTCGATCCAGACGCCCGGGATCATCCCTTTGCTGCGGATATAATCTGTAACCTCTTTTAAACCATTGGGGAAACGCAGCCTGCTTTCTTCCCACTCTCCTACGTTATCCCACCATGCGCCGTCCGCATACCATCCTGCATCAATACAGAAATACTCACAGCCAACTTCCGCCGCCGCATCGATCAGCGGGTATTCCTCCTGAGCTGTGGGATTCCCCCACAGGCAGTTCATATAATCATTAAAAATAACGGGAAGCTTTTCGTTGTCCTCATTTTTGCGGCGGATCCTCCGGCGGTAATCCGTCAATGTTCCCATGGCGTCATCAAAGCCTCTTCTTGTTACCCCGATCGCAGCAGGAACCGTCGTAAAGGTATCTCCCGGCTTCAGCTCTTTGAACCAATGAGAATATGTCTCGTTAGGTCCTCCCAGAGCCAAATACAAATGCCCGTTCTGATCCCCGATCTCCCAATGCCAGGAACCATTATGTTCAATCTGCCAGAAAATCCCGGTTTTTGTTTCCTTATTTTCCACAAATCCCATTGGCAGGTATTCTTTTGTTGACCAGTTTCCTGTATTGGAAACCCGGATAATACCGGAGGAATGCTGATTATCCCTTGGCTGCACCAGATTCATTCCAAGCTTGGGCAGGGAATAACGCTTCCAGTTTAATTCTCTCTGCCAACTGTTATGGGGAATCCATACCTTTATCTTTTCGTCCTGCGACAGTTCCCCTTCTTTTTCGATCCCTTCATAGTGGAAGGTGGAAATATAATCCAGAACCTGCGTTTCCTCTCCGTCATTTACCACCTGATGCCAGCATCGGATGACGGATAAGCCTTCATAAAACTGAACATAGGATTTCACCCTGACATTGGTGATCTCATCCTCCGTATAAAAAATCAGCAGCCTTCCCTGCTCGTTTTTCAGATCCTCATGGCCCGTATACTTCATCCGGTAGCCCGGCGCTGTAACAATATATTTGTTTCCGTGACGCTCATAGGGCCTGTCAAATCCGGACAGATTGATTCCGATAAAAGGAAATCCCTCCGGAATGGCTTTCTTAACAATTTCTTCCTCATGGAATGGGCGCGCGGAAAAATGCATCAGCTTTAAATTTCTGTCTTCATCCACAAGCCACGTGATATACAGCCCGTTTTCGTGTATTTCGATATTTTTCATGATTTCTCTCCTGTCTGATCCGGAGCGTGTCTGAAAGTTCATTCCTGCAAACCGGGAGGCACATCTCATGGATAGTTCATTCCCGCAAACCGGAAAGCAATTTCCAAACACACTCTGATTAGTTATTATTGTTTCGCTCCGCATTCCGCAAATCAGTTAAGTACGGTACGCAGAAATACACTCATAATTCTTTCCCTCACATATAAAGTATATAATATTGCACATCAAAATGCAAGATTTAATCGAACATATTTTTGTTTTTATAATTTCTTATTACTGCTCACTCCCAAGCCTTGCACTGACCGCAAGGCTTGGGGCTCGTAATACTGAATAGTATTCTACTCTGGCAGTACTTACCTTTTCAGTTGTTACCTTCCTGTTTTCTCCGCATATTTTATTAAAAAGCCCTGAGGATTTTCATCATGAATCATTGCTCCAACCTGTTTTTCTTATCCACAATTGCCTGCAGACTTTCCGAATGTCTTGACGAAAAGGAACTGGCGGTGCTTGCCGCAAATCTTGTTGCCCTTGGAGATCTGCTTGAGGCAGAACTGGCACACCGGGAAGCCTGTAAAAAAGAATGAGCATATCAGTGCAGGGATTCGGTTTGGAATTATGTCAGCGTAGCTGACCCGAATCACCTGCAAGATATTCCTGTTTATATCACTTATGCTCTTCCCATTTGCACTCTGTAATTTCCATATGCTTAAAGGTTGCCTTAAAAGAGGACTCTTCCGGACTGCAGGCATAAATCCCGAATTGGATTTCTCCTGCTCCTTCCCATATATGGCAAATCCGCATCTGCTTAAACTCTACTCCGTCTGTACTGCATTCCAGGCAGAAATCAGACTCTCTTCTGCTTAAGCGATACCACATTTCTTTAATGGAAGCATCAATGTCAGTAGTTGCCCAATCGGAATAGCCGTGATTGGTAACCACACTTCCCAGACGCTGATAGGCGTCATTTTCATATTCAATAGACGCCTTCAGCCAGTTTTCGCTGTCAAGATACAATACGACGCCGCACTGATCAAATCGGTGCTTACTTTCAAATTCCGTCTTTACCACAAAGGAAAAATAGGTTTCCGATGTCTTCATCTGCAGCACCGGCGCGTTATCATTCCGGAATCCATAGTATGTACGCTGCCACAGATCTGTACATGGCTCCGTATAAATCGTAATCTCATTTTCAGAAATTTCATACCGCTTCGGCTCACGGATCCAAAATAATTTTTCTGTTTCAAACGGTTTCATAAAATTCCCTCCTTAAAATCAATCATTTATTTTTTCTTCCATATTTATCTTTTTCATATCCATCGCGCGCTGGTACATTCCTTCTACATAATAATCTTCCATATCCTGTACAAAAGAAAACTCCGGCATATATTCTTCCGGAACAGACTGCAGGCAGTCTTCTCTGATTCTTTCCACCATTCCCCCACTTAACAGATCTCCGGTAAACACAATTCTGCCCGGATTCAGAATCGCAATAATGGAGGAAACCGCTTTGGAAATAAGAGGCAGGCAGGTACCTGTTTCCAACTGCAAAAGCTGCTCCTGAAGGCTGATGCCATAAGGCAGAAAGCCTACCATGCCTGCAAAGTCATTCTTTCCTTTTATGATCGTTCCTTTATAGACAGTAGCCGTCCCCGGCAGAACATGTTCCGGAAAATTAGCCAGAGTAACCACCGCGTCGCCGGGCTTTTCCTTCCGGTAATAGCCATATACTTTATAATGCATATCATTTTCCATAAAAACAGGAACATGGAATAAATCCTCAAGCTTCTCCACCAGCGGTTCATCTTCAAGCTCCGGAATATCGCAGTGCCGGATAATTCCATGCTCCGCAATACTGGGAGTCCCTACCATAATTTCTGAAATATTAGGATACCGCTCAAAAGCGTTTGTTACCGTTTTTTCCAGGAGCTCATAATCCAAAGGATCGTAAAAACCATCTGTCTTTTCCAGAATTTTCCCTGAAGGAGACAAGACTATGGAGCATAAATATTTCTGCCCGTATAAAGCGTCAAAATGTATGCACAAAATGCTTTCATATTCTTCGTTCATATGATAAACGATCGTTCCGCGCCCTACATTATTCAGCCGGCGCTTCTCCCCTATGACCTCGCCTCTGCTTTCCAGATCATTCAGGAGCGTATTGCAGGTTGCCACACTGAGTCCTGTTTTCACTGCGATCTCCTGCTTGGTATATTCTTCACCCTGCCGCATTACATCGCGGATCTTGTCACGGTTCAGCTTTCTCACATCGGCAGAATCAAGCATTGAATCCCTCCTTTCTTATATTATTATAATGGTTATAATAACACTTCTTTTAATATTTTTCAATACTTAGCTTGATATTATTTGGTTGTCCAGGTAAAATTATACTGTTAGAGTATAACTTGCAGTAAAGATCACAGAAAAACCCACTGGCGGCAGGAAGAAACGGAGGAAGAAAATGAATGAATATCGGATTATGATTATCGAAGATGATTTTACAATACAGACACAGCTTCAAACTCTTTTATCCGGAAACGGTTATGAGGTTTCTGCTGTCACAGATTTTTCAAATGCAATCGGGCAGGTGAAATCGTTTTCTCCTCATTTGGTTCTTTTGGATATAAAGCTGCCCGGGAATAGCGGTTTTGATATCTGCTCCCAAATCCGCGCTTTTTCAGATATGCCGATTATATTTGTAACAAGCAGCAATACGGACATGGATGAATTAAACAGTATCATGCTCGGCGGCGACGCATTTATCACAAAGCCATACAATACCGCTATCCTGCTTGCTAAAATTGCAGCATTATTACGGCGGGCGTACAATTTAAAGCAAACGGAAGTTTTGACATGGAAGGGAGCTGCGCTGCATTTAGAAAGCAGCTCCATAGAATACAACGGACAAAAAGCCGAACTGACGAAAAATGAATTAAAAATCCTCTACTATCTTTTTAAGAACGCCGGAAAAATCTGTACCCGGAACGATATTGTAGATTTTCTCTGGGACAGCCAGCTTTATATTGACGACAATGCCCTTAGCGTAAACATGACCCGTATCCGCTGCAAGCTGGAAGCCATTGGTCTGACAGACTTCATCCGGACAAAACACAGACAGGGGTACACATTATGAACGGAAAACTGTTCCTGAAAAATCAACTGCCCGTTATTTTAATGAACCTTACAGGTATGCTTGCCCTTGTGCTGTTTCTGACCGCTAACGGCAACTCTGCTTCTGTCAGTCTGCTTGTTGTAGTAGTCTGGACGATTGTGATCAGTCTGTATTTCGTCCTTCTCTTTTTCGCACGAAAAAAACGTCTGAGCAAGCTGTTGGAAATGACGGAACAATTAGAGGAAAAATACCTGCTGCCGGAGGTTATGGAAATCCCGGAACGAGCAGAGGAAGAGGTATTTTATCGTATTCTGAAAATGGCTGAAAAATCCACGCTGGAAAAAACAGGCGAGGTACAGAGGGAACGAAAGGAATACAAAGAATATATTGAGCAATGGATCCATGAGGTAAAAACGCCTATCACGGCAATGAAGCTCCTTTGCGAAAACAATCCTTCTCCATTTGCCAGAGAAATATTAGCCCAGCTGGAAAATGTTAACCGCTTTACGGAACAGGCTCTTTACTATGCCCGCAGCGAGCATACGGAAAAGGATTATCTTATCAGAGAAATTTCTCTGCGTGATGTGGTGCATTCTGCCATTGCAGACAACAAATATCTGCTGCGGCAAAACCATGTGGTGATCACAGCAGATCACATAGATCATAATGTTTACACAGATAATAAATGGGTGCGGTTCATCTTAAACCAGCTTATCAGTAATGCAGTCAAATACCGTACAGAAAAGCCGGTTTTACGCTTCTTTTCAGAAAAGGAAAACGACCGGATTCTTTTATCCGTAGAAGATAATGGAATGGGTATAGCAAAAAGCGACTTGCCCCGTATTTTTGAAAAGGGATTTACCGGGCAGAATGGGCGGATGATCCAAAACTCAACAGGGATCGGCTTATATCTCTGCAAGCGTCTTTGTGATAAACTTGGAATCGGATTGAGTGCCTGTTCAGAGGGAAAAGGAACAACAATCACACTGTCCTTTCACATCAATGATTTTGTTACGGGAGTGCAGGGCTGATACGCCCTGCACTTCTTACATTTTTGTAAGAACTGCGTAAGAAAACCTGATACAAAAATCCATGCGCATCCTTTACAATAAAGGCATGAACAACAAGGAGGCAAAGCATGAACGACATTCTGAAGCTGGAACATATACAAAAATACTATGGTAATGAGGGAAATATCACAAAAGCGATTAAGGATATCAGCTTTTCCGTACAGGCAGGCGAGTTTTTAAGTATCATGGGCGCATCCGGTTCTGGAAAAACAACGCTACTCAACTGCATTTCTACGATTGATACCGTAAGCGCCGGACATATCTACTTAGAGGGCACAGATGTAACGGAGATAAAACCGAAATCTCTCGCCCGGTTCCGCAGAGAAAACTTAGGCTTTGTATTCCAGGATTTTAACCTTCTGGACACGCTGACGGTTTCTGAAAATATAGCGTTGGCGCTGGCAATCAACAAAATTCCCGCAAAAACCATAGAGCCGCGTATTATGGATATTGCGAAACGGCTGAATATCAGCGATATTCTGGACAAATACCCGTATCAGGTGTCGGGCGGGCAGAAACAACGGTGCGCCTGTGCCAGGGCGATCATCAATAACCCGAAGCTGTTTTTAGCTGACGAGCCTACGGGCGCATTGGACAGCCATTCCTCACAAATGCTTTTATCTACAATCCAAAGTATCAACGAACAGCTTCACGCAACTATTTTAATGGTAACGCATGACGCTTTTACAGCAAGCTATGCCAACCGTATTTTGTTTTTACAGGACGGGGAGATTTTTACAGAATTACACAAAGGTAACGATAGCAGAAACAGCTTCTTTCACAAAATTCTGAATGTCCTTACCATGATGGGAGGGGGACAGAGCCATGTATGCGAAACTGATCTTTAAAAATGCAAAACGCTCCGTAAAGGATTACCTCATTTATATTGTAACTATGACAATCTGCGTCACTTTGTTTTATTCGTTCCTGTCCATTTCCAGTGAATATTATCAGCCGGACATTGGAAGCGAATATGACTTCACGCTGCTTAGCGACGGTATGAAAGTAGCAATCTGTCTGATTACATTGTGCCTGTTGTTTTTGATACGCTTCGTCAATCACTATATGCTTCGGAGCAGGCAAAAAGAGTTTGCGGTTCAAGCCATTATGGGAATGGAACAGAAAACCATTGCAGGGCTTTTCTTTGCCGAAACATTGATTATGGGAATGATTTCTATTGTGCTTGGAATTTTCCTCGGTGCGTTCTGTTCACAGTTCATTACGGCAATGCTGCTGACGTCCTATGGGAAAGACTATGCGCTGACATGGACGCTGTTCCCGGATACAATCTTGCTGACGATTGGTTTCTTTACTTTAAGTTTCCTTGCGGTAGGCATGTTCAATACCCGCGCCATCCGGAAAACCAGGATTATAGATATGCTTTCAGCAGACAGGGAAAACGACCCGGAACTGAAAAAGAGCCGTTGGATCGCCGCTGCCTCGGTACTGTTTGAAATATTTACAGCTTGGGCGCTTGTTGCAGGAATCAATAAAATTGTATTTTATTATGACAGCCGTTTTGCCCTGCCTGTCAAAATCATGTTTTGGGGTAATATCTTCGTTCCTGCCGCCACTCTCATCTGGTCTGTCTGGCGGCTGATTGCAAAGAGGAAAGCAGGATTTTATACGTCGCTTCCTGTATTATCAGGCTTTTCTGTCCTCAATGCTTTGATGGCAGCAAGTGTCCCACTATTCACAAACAAATATTATTTATCATGGGGAACCGGGACAATCAACCAATATATGATGTTCATTTTGATTGATTTACTTTTCTTTATCTGCGCTTTGATATACCTTACAGGAAATTTTATTGTCGCATGGAAAGAGAAATCCCCGGAGCATAGATACCATAACGAAAATCTATTCTTTTTCGGACAGATTATTTCAAAATTAAATACGACCAGCAAAACCATGACGCTTATCTGCATAACCTTAGCGCTTGCTATTTTCCTGTTTATCGTTGCTCCGATTCTGACAGGCTGGGCTTCAGGTTATCTGGATGTACGTTCTATGTATGATGTGCAGGTTTTTTCCAGATATAATAACGTGTATGACGAGAAATATCTGCCGAATGGTGATTACGAAATGATTACAGGTTTTCTTGCCGAACATGAAATTGAAACAGCTTATGACTGTACCTTTCATTTATATCTGCCAGAGAAAGCGGATTTTGATAATCGGGTAAAATATGATTTCCCGATTGCGGCAATTTCTTTAAGCGATTACAACATAATACGGGAAATGCTGGGATATGAACCGGTATCTTTATCAGAAAACGAATTTACGACACATTGGCAGTCCATTGCAGCGGAAGAAGAAAAAGGCAGCTTTCTCACAGAGCATACCAGTGTTATCACTGACGCGGGAGAATTAACGCTTGCTGAACATTCTTATTACGAGGAAGCAATCGGGGAAACCGTTTACAATTCCTATACAGATGTTGTCTATATATTCCCGGACGGCGTTTGTGAAAAATTGCTGCCTGTTATGCAAAACCGTTATATTGTCACAGAGGAAACGATTTCTTATTCGGACGCCCTTGAACTGGAAAAAATCTTTACGGCAGAGTATCCGGAGCAGACAGACGCCGGCGTTTCTTTCGGGATTCGTTTGAGTACCCTCCAGATCAACAGCACAAAAGCGGGAAATTTTATTTTACAGACTTCTATGCTTTACGGAGCGATCGTTCTGATGGTCATTTGTCTTACGGTGCTTTCTTTACAGCAGCTTTTGGATGCGGGACAGTACAAATACCGCTTCTCGGTATTGCGAAAGCTGGGCGTGGAAGAACAGCGCATAACAAAGCTCATACTGAAGCAGTTGGGCCTTTGGTTCGGGCTTCCTGTCATAGTCGCGGTAGTGGCTGCGGCAGTGATTATTGTCTATTTTATCCAGACTATATCCGCAGAAATTTCGGCTTATATTGGGTCAGGCACTTTAATGCTGCAGCTCGGCGCGACGGCAGGTATTCTTGCAATTTTACTGATTTGCTATTTCATAAGTACATGGATATTGTTTAAGAGTTCTATCAGAAATACAGGAAGAACTGAATAGTCAATGGAAATTTTAAACTCCCACTAACCTAAGCATACCCCCGCTTAGTGCTCTGCACACTTAAAGCGAGGGTATACTTATCTGCGTTCAAGAACTTATTACTTCAAATTAGTACAACGATGTTTTACACTGCTGGCTCTGCCCCCTGCCGCTTACCGCGGGGTATTTTTCTTATACAGCTAAAGCACATCGGCACGATATAGGCACAGGCTGAGATCCACGCCGTCATATCCGCAAAGCAGACCGCCGTATATCCAAACCGCGGTACAAAGATAACTCCCACCGCGACTCTTGCGATCATTTCCATTACTCCGGAAAATACCGCTCTTCCCGCATAGCCCAGTCCCTGTGTTGTCATGCGGCAGACATTTAAAAAGCCCAGACACCAGAAAAAATATCCCTGCCACCGTAAGTATTTTGCCGACGCTTCTAAAACTGCAGCTTCGTTTTGGCCTATAAAGATCATGGAAAGCAGCCTTCCTCCGAAAATAAGGACAACTCCTATAACTGCTCCGTACAGAACCGCGATCACAAGCCCTTCCCGCAATCCCCTGCGGATTCTGTCCACCTTCCCGGCGCCAAGATTCTGCCCGCAGAATACAGATACCGCTGTCGCAATGGCGTCGAAGGGACATATGGTAAACTGCTTGATCTTCATGCCGGCAGTAAAGCCGGAAACATATACGCTTCCAAGCCCGTTATTGGCAGACTGCATTACCATGCTTCCAATAGCGGTAATGGAAAACTGCAGTCCCATGGGAACTCCCATGATCACCAGTTCCTTCAATGCTCTTGTGCTTACCCTGCAGTCTATCCGTGATAAACAAAGAAGCTTCACCTTCTTACGGATGTAGAACAGGCACAAAATTCCGCTGATCGCCTGCGCGGTTATAGTTGCGGCCGCAGCTCCCGCACAGCCCCATTTCAGCACAAGAATGCAGAACAGATCCAGTACGATATTAAGCGCCGTTGAAAACGCAAGAAACATAAACGGCGTCCTGCTGTCCCCTATAGAACGTAAAATACTTGCCAAAAAGTTATACAGCAGCGTAAACGGGATACCCAGGAATATGATCACAAGATACTGATAAGCATTCCCGTAAATCTCTTCGGGTACAGATAAAATATGTAAAATCCAAGGGCATCCAAGGGCGCATATCGCGGTAAGGATCACTGCCAGCAAAACAGTCAGCAACATGGCGTTGAAAACATAATTTTTCATTTCCTGGAGCTTCCCGGCTCCGAAAAATTTTGCCGCCGGAACACCAAAGCCCGCACAGGTTCCCAGACAGAAACCAAGAACCAGAAACTGCACGCTGCTGGAAGCGCCGACCCCAGCCAACGCGTTGGTTCCCAGTATCCTGCCCACAATCGCCGCATCGATCATATTGTAGGTCTGCTGTAATAAATTACCCACCAAAAGCGGCGCGGCAAACTGTAAGATCAACTTCACCGGTCTGCCCTCTGTCATACTTTTCGCCAAAATCATCATCCCTTTTCGTTTACTTTTGTACAACAGACAGCCTTTCATTACTGTTCACACTGCAGGTGTGAACACTAGAGCGTGTTTGAAAATTCATTCCAGCAATCTGCATCCCCCACTTTGCGGTATATTTGCCCCGCATTCGGTCGCCGGTCTCCGTTCCACTACGGTCGGCGCTTATCACTCGTCCACCGGACGAGCAGCGCCCCGCTACGCCTCCCTCATTTGTGACAAATCTCCCACAAATTGTGGAATACATCTTGCAGAAAGCAATTTTCAAACACACTCTAACAGCCTATTTTCCTTCCTTCCCTGAATTCATATTCACTCCCCGGTTAATGTCTCCCTGAAGGTTTACTCCAAACTCATAATCATTTCCCGGAAGGATAATGTTAAGTGCGATACCTGCGATCGCAGCGATTGCCAATGCTGTCAGAGTGATCGAAGCTCCTCCGATATGGAAGGTCAGGCCGTCCCCAAAACCGAGCCCGCACACAAAAATAACTCCTGCAATAATCAGATTGCGTGATTTTGTTAAATCCACCCTGTTCTCTACCACATTGCGGACGCCGATCGCAGAAATCATTCCGTAAAGCATAAAGCTGACTCCGCCGATGATAGAAGACGGCATAGTGCTGATAATGGCGGATACTTTTGGAATAAAGCTGATAATGATGGCAAATACAGCCGCAATACGGATTACCAGAGGATCATAAACATGACTCAGTTCCAATACCCCCGTGTTTTCTCCATAGGTTGTATTCGCCGGGCCTCCGATCAGCCCTGCAAAGGATGTTGCAAGTCCGTCGCCCATCAGCGTACGGTGAAGTCCCGGTTCGGCAAGAAAATTCTCGCCGACTGTTGCGGATATGGCGGACATATCGCCGATGTGCTCCATCATCGTTGCAATGGCAATGGGCGCCATAACAAGAATCGACGTAACGTCAAATTTACAGATCTGAAGGGGCGGCAGTCCCACGAAACCGGCGGACGCAACTGCAGCAAAATCAATAATCGCGGACCCATCCGGATTTGTAAGGCCGCTGGCATTCATGATCACCGCTACCGCATAGGAAATCACAACTCCCATCAGGATGGGTATGATCTTAAACATTCCCTTTCCCCAGATATTAAATACAATGATAACCGCAAGCGCCACCAAAGCCAGAAACCAGTTCGTCGACGCATTGCTGATGGCGGACGACGCCAGGCTTAATCCGATACAGATGATTACCGGTCCGGTCACCACCGGAGGCAGATAGCGCATAACCCGCTTTACGCCAACCAGACGGATGATCAAAGCAAGCACCAGATACAGAAGGCCCGCTACCACAACTCCGCCGCAGGCATATGCCGCTTTCTCGTTCGCGCCCATTCCCTTGTAAATTCCGGTGCTCAAATTGGCTACCGTAGCAAAGCCTCCAAGAAATGCAAAGGAAGATCCAAGAAATGCCGGAACCATCATCTTTGCACATAAATGAAAAAGCAGAGTGCCACAGCCGGCGCAGAAAAGCGTCACCGAAACGGTCAGGCCCTTGGTCAGGGGCTCGCCGCACGCGCTCTGGAAATAGCTGTTTACAAGAATCGGCACAAGAATTGTCGCGCCGAACATCGCAAACATATGCTGCAGTCCCAGAAGCAGCATTTTGGGTACGCCCAGCTTTTTCGCATCACGGATTACTACATTTGTGTTGTCCATATTTTTCCTCCCTCTTTTCGTAAAATGTCCGCAGCTGCAGAACAACTGCGGACGTCTGAAATTTACGTCTCCCATTATACATTCTAATTACAGAATAATCAATCAAAAACGAAAAAACTCTTTACTTTGAGGAAATTCCTTTGAGGAAATTTCAGGTTTGCGCCGAAAGTATGAACCAAACCAGTTTCGCGTTACTTTTCAGCCCTCATCCGCAATACGGATCACCGCCTTCACGATATCCGCCTTATTATTTACACTGTAGTCCATTGCTTTCTGTGCTTCATCAAGTGTAAAGATATCTGTCACAATACCCTTCAGATTTACTCTTCCGGAGGCAACCGCATCGATTGCCATAGGATAGATATGACGGTAACGGAATACTGTTTTAAAGGTCAGCTCTTTGTCAAGAGCAAGGCTCATAGGCAGAGTCATTTCGCCGCTCTTACTATAGCCTACCAGAACGATCGTCGCACCCTTTTTCGTCATGCGCATTGCCTGAACGGTGGTCGCCTGGGTTCCTGCTGTTTCAATTGCCAGATCGCAGCCTCTGCCGTCTGTCAGCTTCATGACCTCTTCCACCACATCTGCCCTGCTGCCGTTGATCACTCCGTCTGCTCCCAGCTCCAGAGCCTTTTCCAGACGCTTTTCCATAATATCCACCACATATACCCTGGATACGCCCATGGCCTTTAAAGCCATCATCGTTACCAGCCCGATACATCCGGAGCCCATTACCACCGCCGTCTGTCCTGCTCTTGCGCCTCCCTGCATGGCTGCATGGAATCCCACTGCCAACGGCTCGATGAGGGCGCCCTCCATAGTGCTCACATTATCCGGAAGCTTAAAGCAAAGATCCGCCTCATGGGCAACATACTCCTGAAAGACGCCGTCCACCGGAGGCGTTGCAAAAAACACAACATCCGGACAGAGATTATAACGGCCTGTTTTGCAAAACTCGCAATGTCCGCAGGTCTTTCCCGGTTCCAGCGCTACTCTGTCTCCGACCTTCAGATGCTTAACATCTTTGCCTACCTCTACGACCGTTCCTCCCGGCTCATGTCCGAGTACAAAGGGCGGCTTCACCACAAAGTCTCCGATCGCCCCTGATTCGTAGTAATGCAAGTCGCTGCCGCAGATACCTACATATTCCAGCTTCACTAATACCTCGTTGTCCTTAGGCCTGGGAATCTCACGTTCCTCAAAGCCTATTTTTCCCACTTCAAGCATAACCGCAACCTTCATTTTACCTTCCATGATGAGTTCCTCCTCTTTGTTTATCACTTTTATTTGAACTTTATTAAATAGTTTTATTATGTATCCATACTATATCCGTTAAGTAATTTTGTCAACAGGATTCTGCCTTTTTTCTTCTTTTCGTCAGTATTGCCAAATTTTTTTAATCACTTTTAGCAAAAGTGTGCCTATACCTGCTCAATAAACATTTCGGTCACTTTAAGGGCAGCGCCCAACGCGGCGGCGCCGACCTTATAACGGCAGCTTCTTACAAACGCAGTTTCCTCCGCAAAGGTATTACGCCCGGATACCTTCTTCCATATATCCTCAATATAATCCTCCGTATAGCTTCCCACATATCCCCCCAGAACGATATCGCAGTCCAGAACCATATGGATATTGTTGACCGCTACGGCCAGATAGCTTGTATATTCCTCCCACAAAGCGCATATTTTCTTTTCGCCCTGCTGCAGCAGAGCGAAAAAGCGTTCCAGGCTTCCCTCTGTCATATCCGCCAGAAGCTTCGCAGAACAATAGGCGTCCAGGCATCCTTTTTTCCCGCAATAGCAGGGCTTCCCATCCGGTATAACCGTCATGTGCCCCACTTCTCCGCAGTGAAAATGATTTCCCTGTTCCACCTCTCCGCTGCTGAAGATCCCGCCGCCAACCGTATTGCTTAAAGACAGATAAAAAAAACGGCCCTGTCTTTCTCCTTGGATTCCCTCCGCGTATGCCCCTGCGTTCGCATCATTGATAAAATAGCATGGATAGGAAAAAAAACGGCTTACGGAAACAAACGGCAGCTTCTTCACCCCAAGGACATGAGAATAAGTGATCCTCTCTTCCCTCAGATTTACAATTCCCGGAAATGAGATTCCGATTCCCAGAAGCTTCTCCCTGTCTGCGCCGCATTCATCCAAAAAATCTTCCAGCTTTTTATTGACTTCCTGATAATATCCCTCTTCTTCCGTAAAAGGATAATGAAAACGCTCATATCTTAAAATCTCTCCCGTCAGGTTCGTAAGCACAAGGCTGATATGATTTTTCGTTATGTCCAGCCCCACTGCCTGTCTGGCGTTTGCGGCCACAGACAGCGCCTTCGCCCTCCGTCCGCCTGTGGACTTCAGTTCGCCGACCTCCCGGACCAACCCCTTCCCGATCAGTTCCTTCGTAATCTGCGTTACTGTGGGCAGGCTCATCTTCGTCTGATAAGAAATATCAGGATTTGACACGGTTTCATGCTTACAAATATACCTGAAAATACGGTTTCTGTTGTTTTTTTTCACTTCAATATTTGTTCCCTGTTGTTTATTTGCCATATATTCCATACTCTCCCGCACTTTATTAAAGTATTTACTTTAGTATAGCATCCCGCAAAAAAAAATACAATGTCGCCTAAATAAAATCATTTGACCGAAACCAATTTTAAAAGAAAAGCATGCTTCAGAAATCCCCTCTCTTTTTCCTATAAGCCAGGAAAAAAAGAATGCCTTATTTATAATCCTTCCAGTCCGGATGGGGAGCCTGAGTCTCAAGACTTTTCTTAATATCCTTATAGTAACGGATCTTCTTGCATACATGTATATAATCCTTCTGCATCTGTGTGATCTGGGCTGACACAGATTCCTTCTGTTCCTCTAATAAAAGAAGAATATCATCAATGCAGTCATCTTCCCTTATCTCATAGGAGAAAAACTCCTTAAGCTGCGCAATCGTCATACCCGTATTCTTAAAACAGCAGATAGTCTTAAGCCTGTTCACATGTTTATCTGTATAAATGCGCTGACCTGAAGCCGTGCGTTCAACATCAGTGAGAAGGCCCATGTCCTCATAATACCGCAGTGTGGAGGACGGAAAATGGAACATCCGGGAGATTTCTTTAATACTATAGGTTTTCATCTGCATCTCTTCCTTTTCTCTTTATGATATTTTTTTTAAGAACTTCTTGACTTCAAGTATACTTGAAGTGGTACAGTATGTAAAGAAAAGAACAATCAGGAGGAATAAATCATGTATCAGGCATCAGCGCAACGTTACCAGTCTATGAACTATCATTCCTGCGGAAAGAGCGGCTTGAAGCTGCCTGCGGTTTCTATGGGATTATGGCATAATTTCGGAGATACCGCACCCTATGACAATATGAAGCAGCTTTGCTTTACTGCCTTTGACCATGGAATCACACATTTTGACCTGGCCAATAATTACGGTCCTGAGCCAGGCAGTGCAGAGATTCACTTTGGCCGTATTTTCAGGGAAAATTTCAGGCCCTATCGCGATGAAATGCTCATCAGCACCAAGGCGGGATATGAGATGTGGAATGGTCCTTATGGCAACTGGGGAAGCCGTAAATATCTTCTTGCCAGCCTTGACCAAAGCCTGCAGCGCATGGGATTGGAATATGTAGATATTTTCTACCATCACCGTATGGATCCGGAAACTCCTTTGGAAGAGACCATGGGAGCTCTGTCCCAGGCAGTAACCAGCGGAAAAGCTTTGTATGTGGGGCTTTCCAATTATAACGGTGAGACATTGGAAAAGGCTGCCGCAATTTTACAGGAGCTGCACTGCCCCTTTGTCATAAATCAGAACCGTTATTCCATTTTTGACAGAACCATTGAGAACAACGGCCTGAAAGAGACAGCAGCCAGACTTGGAAAGGGAATCATCGCATTCAGCCCTCTGGCCCAGGGCATGCTCACTGACCGGTATCTGAATGGAATTCCGCAGGACAGCCGGATAAAAACAGATGGACGTTTCTTAAAAGAATCCGCCCTTACCAAAGAGCGTTTAAACCAGATCCGGGAGCTGAACGAACTGGCTTCACAAAGAGGACAAAGCCTGGCAGAGATGGCGTTAAGCTGGATCCTCCGCGATGGAATCGTCACCAGCGTCCTTGCCGGAGCCTCCAAACCGTCCCAGATTCTTGACAATCTCGGGGCTTTAAAAAACACAGAATTTACAGAAGAAGAGCTTAAGAAAATCGACGAAATCTCACTTTCCCAAAACTAAAGCGTGTTTAAAGTTTGAAAATTGCTTTCCGCAAGATGTATTTCATAATTTGTGGGATATTGGATATACCGCAAAGCGGGGAGTACAGATTGCGGAAATGAATTTTCAAACATACTCCGGAACCTATCGGCTTCTTACACATTCAGCGTAAACAATAGGGATACGTGCCTGCATGACTTTCCAGTTTTTTACTTTCCAACCGTTTTTTTCAAGGAATTGTCTGTATTCCTCTTCTTCCCATTGGTGTTCAAAACTGATTCCTGCAATTTTCAGTATGCCAGACCATATGCGGCTTATAAAACCGCCCTTATGATTTACAAAATTAGGCGCGATCAATATTCCTTTATCCTTCAATACCCGTCCTATTTCCATAAGCGCCTTTTCCGGATTCGGCATAACATGAAGTGCGTTGGCAATCAGAACAACATCAAAAGATTTATCATCAAACGGCAGGTCTTCCGCATCTGCAACTTCAAACGTCAGATTAGCAGGGTATTTTCCCTTTCTGGCTTCCGCAATCATTCCCTCGGAATAATCCGTAGCTATCATTTTATTTGCAGCATATGCCACATGCTTTGCCAGCAATCCGGGACCGGTGGCAACTTCCAGCACATCTTTCTCTCCAATGACCTTCGGGATCCGGTCATACATCAGCTGGTAAACTTTACGGTCTGAACGCATTGCACGTTCATATATCGGCGCATATAAATCCCATATTTTTTTATTCATTTGCAGTACCTTTCTTAAATTTTTTTAGTCCGGCACAACCGGAAGCTGTTGATTTTCTATTCCGTACACTCGAAATAAACCATAGAGCCATCTGTATATAATCTGATTATATCACGCAGTTTCCCTGATTAACAGAGCTTACTATTTATTTCTTTCACTTCTTCATCCGTAAAGCCAAAATATTTATCAAAACCAGGGATTTCGCTTTTAAAAAATAAAATCTCTTGATTCCCTGTAAATTACGAG
>JAUNGB010000092.1 GCA_030524715.1 Eubacteriales bacterium
ACAACCATACGATAACGACCATACGATAATAACTATCCGATAACAAATAGCGGCTGTCCATATTCTGTCAGTTGTCCGTTTTCTGCGAGAATCGCTTTCACTACTCCATCATACTCTGATTCAATTTCATTCATCAGCTTCATTGCCTCTACGATACCAAGCACCTGGCCTTTTTTCACCGTATCCCCAACCTCCGCGAAGGGAGCGCTGTCCGGTGATGAAGAGCGGTAAAAGGTTCCCACTAAAGGAGATTTTACCACATTTCCCTCCGGAAGTCCCGTCTCCTGCGCAGCAGAAGCCGGTTGGGAACCGACGCCATCCCCATCGGCAGCGGATGTATATGCAGGCACGTTCAACGCCTCTGTCGGGACATTCTGAACAACGGTTTTCCCAGTCTCCATTGACAGCTTAAAATCACCGTCCTGAAGCTGAAAATCCGTCACATTTGATTCACTGACCGCGTGGATCAATTCAATAATCTTTTCAAATTCCATAGCTTTCTCCATTGTCAGATACTGCCGGCCCATGACGCCGGTCCAGGGCATGTTTGAAAATTTATTCCCGCAATTTTCAAACACACTCTATCTAATCTTCATATTTTTTTATCAGCAAAGACGCGTTATGTCCTCCAAAACCCAGGGAATTGCTGAGGGCATAACGGATATCCAGTTTTTGAGGGCCGTCTGTCACATAATCAAGGTCGCACTCTTCATCAGGCACCCGGTATCCCGCTGTTTGATGAATGAGGCCTTCCTGTATCTGCTTCACGCAGGCAATCAATTCTACCGCTCCGGCGGCCCCCAAAAGATGCCCTGTCATGGATTTTGTAGAATTAATCTTTAATTTCCACGCATGCTCCTGAAATACTTTTTTAATGGCGATAGTCTCAAACAGGTCGTTGTGATGGGTGCCGGTTCCGTGTGCGTTAATATACTGCACATCCTCCGGAGCGATGCCTGCTTCCGCAATGGCGTTTTCCATAGCCTTTGCCGCGCCGGAGCCGTCCTCCGCAGGAGAAGTAATATGATACGCGTCGGCCGTAGCCCCGTAGCCCACGATCTCCGCCAGTATTTTTGCGCCCCGCGCCTTTGCATGTTCAAGTTCTTCAAGCACTACGATTCCCGCTCCTTCTCCCATCACAAACCCGTCCCGTTCTTTATCAAAAGGAATAGAACAGCGATCCGGATCCGTAGACGTAGACAGAGCGTTCAGGGCGGCGAAGCCTCCGAAGCCCACCGGAGTGATCGCGGCTTCTGTTCCCCCTGCCACCATTACATCCGCGTCTTTGCACTGGATACTCCGGAAAGCCTCGCCGATACTGTGGGTTCCCGTAGCGCAGGCAGTGACCACATTAATATTTTTTCCCCGAAGGCCGAACTGGATCGAGACGTTTCCTGCCGCCATATTGGAAATCATCAGGGGAACCATTAAAGGATTCATCCTCTTGGGCCCCTTTTCCATCAAGTTTTGATGCGCCTGTTCCACAACCTGCAGGCTTCCGATACCGCTTCCTACGGAACATCCTACCCGGAAAGTATCTTCTTCTTTCATATCGATGCCGGAAGCATCCAGCGCTTCCTTTGCGGCAGCTACTGCATACTGGCAGAAAGCCGCCATTCTCCTTGCAGATTTAAAATCCATATAATTCTTAGCGTCAAACCCCTTCAGTTCAGCGACAAGGTGCGCTTTGTATTCTGACGAATCAAAATATGTAACTTCACCAAAGCCGTTCTTCCCTTCCTTCAGGCTGTTCCAGAATTCTTCTGCATTTAACCCCACCGGGGTGATCGCTCCCATTCCTGTTACCACTACTCTTCTCATTTTTTTCCTCCGGATATTTTTAGGATATTAATTAAGGCGGACAGCCGCATTCCCCTTTGCTGCATGCTCATGAACGCACACAGTCCATTGCAATTCAAGACTCGCTGCATACTTTTACATATTCATACCGCCGTCCACACTGATTACCTGCCCTGTGATATAGGCCGCCTTTTCCGATGCCAGAAAGGCCACCATCTCCGCAATATCCGACGGCTGCCCGAATCTCCCGAGGGGAATCTGTTTACATGCGGCTTCCTTTACCTCGTCAGACAGCACCTTCGTCATTTCCGTATCTACAAAGCCCGGGGCAACCGCATTGACCGTAATACCGCGGCTTGCCAGTTCTCTTGCCATCGTCTTTGTAAGTCCGATGACACCGGCCTTGCTCGCCGCATAGTTTGCCTGTCCCGCATTTCCCAGAATTCCTGAAACCGAAGAAATATTAATGATCCTTCCGCTTTTCTGCTTCAGCATCTGGCGGGAAAAATGACGGATGGTATTGAAGGTTCCTTTCAGGTTGATATCCAGAACTGCATCAAAATCCTCTTCCTTCATCTTCATGATCAGTCCGTCCCTTGTAATACCTGCATTATTCACCAGAATATCTATATGGCCGTATTCTTTGATAAGATCCCTGGCCATGGCTTCACAGGCGGCGAAATCACTGACATTGCACTGATAGAGAGAGGCCTGTCCGCCTTCCTCTTCGATCATACGCTTCGCTTCCTCCGCCCGTTCCCGGGAACCATTGTAATTGATGATCACCGCAGCACCTTCTCTTGCCAATGTCCTTGCAATTTCCCTGCCGATTCCCCGGCCCGCCCCTGTTACAAGGGCAACCTTTCCATTTAACATTTCTTTATCTCCTCCATCGCGCTTATTGTTAATCTTACTTTTATATACGGGCCAGATCTTCCACCTTCTCTATGTTTATTGTTTTTACGTTTCTGTCAATCTTTCTCATAAAGCCTGTAAGAGTCTTTCCCGGGCCTATTTCCACAAAGGTATCCACTCCATCCGCGATCATACGTTCCACGCATTGCTGCCAGCGCACCGGGGAGGACACCTGACGGATCAGTAATTCCTTTACCTCTGACGGCTCCCTTACATAGTCGGCTGTTACGTTCGACACATAAGGTACGGTAAATTCTGATGTTTTCAGCACCTCCAGAACCTTCCCAAGCTGTTGGCCCGCGTCTTCCAGCATTCTGGAATGAAAGGGTCCGCTCACCTTAAGCGGAACGATTCTTCTGGCTCCGGATTTTCTGAGGGCTTCTCCTGCTTTCTCCACAGCCGCCTCTTCCCCTGTGATGACAACCTGCCCCGGACAATTGTAATTTGCAATGGAAACAATTCCTTCTGTTTCCCCGCATATCCTCTCTACAAACGCCGTATCCGCGCCCAGGACAGCCGCCATGGCGCCGCCTGTGGGAACCGCTTCCTGCATGAAAAGTCCTCTCTTAAGAACCGCAAGAAAGATATGCTCTTCACTCATAACGCCGGAAGCCAGAAGCGCCGTATACTCTCCCAGGCTTAATCCCGCATGGACGTCCGCATGCAGTCCCTGTTCCTCAACAGCCCGCAGCATAGCCGCTTCTGCAGCCAGCATGGCGATCTGCGTATACCGGGTAATATGCAGATCAGGGTTTTCTTCAAAGCAAAGCGCCGGAATATCTATTCCTGTTACCCTCGACGCCTTATCAAAAATCTCTCTGCTGACCGGAAAACGTTCGTAAAAATCCTTTCCCATACCAGTATACTGCGCTCCCTGTCCCGGAAATATAAATGCCGTCTTTCCCATTTTTCTCTCCTTATAATATATCTGCGTCTGTCTTATTTTTTATTTGACAGTTAAATATTTTGATTTACAAAGTAAATGCTCAAAAAATACTCCTCAAGACATCAACTGCCTTAAGGAGATTTATCGTCTGACAGGCTTACGCCTCCACACCTATATTCTTAAGGTATTCCATAACATCTCCGACTGTTTCCAGTTCTGTCAGTTCTTCTGCCGGAATCTCCACATTGTACTCGTCTTCCAGAGCCATTACCAGTTCAAACAGGTCCAGGGAATCTGCCCCCAGGTCGTCCTTGAAGGAAGTATCCTCATTGATCATGGACTCTTCACAGTTTAACTGTTCTGCAATCATTGTTTTCATTTTTTCTAACATTGTTTCTTTCTCCTTTATTGAGTATTTCCTGTCCGTAAGTAATTATTCAGACCCTGAATAGTTACGTCCGCAATTACTTTGATGACCAAAGTATATATTCTGTTTCTCCATTTGTCAATAGGATTTTCTATTTCTTTATAGGATTCTCCATTTCCTTATAAAAGAACTTATAAGAGAACATCGGAATCCTGGAATTTTATCTGACGCGCCACGCTGAGCGCCAGCCCCATCTCCGCCATGAGAAACAAAATCGAGGTGCCTCCGTAGCTGATAAACGGAAGCGTGACGCCCGTATTGGGCATCAGATTTACTACAACGGCAATGTTAAAGATCACCTGCAGGGCAATGTGGATAAAAATCCCGCTGACCATCAGGGAGCCAAACATGTCCGGTGCATTCTGAGCAATAAAAAACAATCGGTATAAAAGATACGCAAACAACGCCAGTACGATCATCCCTCCAAGAATCCCCAGTTCCTCACATACAATAGAAAAGATCATATCGTTCTGTGCCTCCGGTACATTCCCAAGCTTCTGGATACTGTTGCCCAGCCCTCTGCCCAAAAAGCCTCCGGATCCGATGGCATACAGTGCCTGAATAGTCTGGTATCCGTCGCCGGACGCATAATCCTCCGGGTGCAGCCACACCAGAATACGCCGGATACGGAAGCTGCTCACATTATTTGCGTCCTGCAGCGTTACCGTAAGAAAAATAACAACTCCCACGATCAGGACAGCCGCAACGGCAAACAGTATCAGAAAAGGCTTCATATCAGGATGTGCAATAAAAATAAGCCCTGCTGTAATGCAGAAAATAATAATCGCCGTACTAAGGTTGTCAGTCCCCACATAAGCGATCAGGGCCAGAAGTCCTCCCATACTGGCAAGAACCATACATGCTTTCAGGGTACGCACCTGCTTCCCCATCTTGACGATCATATAGGACAGACACACGATCACCGCGATCTTGGCGATCTCCGCAGGTTGAAACTGGATTGGCCCGATCTTCAGCCATCTGCGGGCTCCATTGGCTTCTACGCCCAAAGGAGTACGCACCAGCACCATCGTAAGGATGGCGATTGCATACAGGGCTGTAGAAAAGTATGCCAGTATGTGGTAATCGATCTTTGAGATCACAATCGCCGCAATAATACATACAAAGCTGATACCGGCCTGCTTTTTAAAATAATACATATCATCCCCATAGTTCAGTTCTGCAGTATAGGCACTGGTACTGTACAGCATAATCAGTCCAAAGCATGTGAGAAGGACAATGACAGCTACCAGATTATAATCATAATAATCTGACTTTGCCTTCCGCCTGGCCCTGATTCCCTTCGCCGCAGGGACGAGGGGCTGTCTTTGTTGTTTTGCTTTTTCCATTCCATCACCTGTCACTTTCATTTATGGTGATGCCGCCGTCAGGCAACATATCCGTTTATTATTACATAGCCGTTTATTGTAAAACTACTGCCTTCCTCTTAATTTTTTCCATTATAGCAGAATACCGTCTTATCTGCAAGTGCGCATATTAAGCCTGTCATTTTCGCATTACAATTCACAGGTTATCATTCTGCCTGCCTTTTTATATATCTGCAAATTATTCCAATATGTACGCAGGTTTTAAATGTATCTGCTGAAGTACAGGATAATTTTCTGGCTCTTTCGAGCAGAATGTTGTGGGGAATTTCTTAGTGCTTTTCGATTCCCCGACAAATCATCAAAGCAGGGAATTTTCCAGTGTCTGAGCGCCGGACGCCCGCCTGGAAAGACAAAGATAAAAATTCCGGAACCCAATGTAACGCTTAACAGGCACCAGGGAACAGGGCAGTGATGTTCGATTTCTGCGGCTCTTACCAAACTCGCTACGCTCAGACAATGGACGAGCCGCAGTTCATCACTGCTATCCTGTTACCGGTGCCTGTAACAGCCTTCCATTCAGGGTTCCGGAATTTTTACCATTTGCTTCCCGGGCGGGCTGGACGGTGTGAGTTTTGGAAAATTTCCTGCCATAAAGGATGATTTGCGGGGAATCGTTCAAGCACTTGAAATTTCACGCCAATTCTGTGAGGAAGAGCAGAAACATTATCCGTACGGCAGACCCTTTCTGATTCCTGCGTTAATCATTGTATTGCTATGCAGTATATAAAGAAAGGCAGGTTGAAGTGTAACCTGCCCGCAATTGTTTAACACCGGAGTCATCCCGCATCTGATAGAATTATCCGATACTGTCTGACTTTATAATGAATTTCACGCTTCCATCCATGGAATCCGAAATACCCGCAAAGGACCGGTAATCTTCATCCGCCTTCCGGATAGCCTTCATACGATCCAACAGTTCCGTCAGCTCATCGTCAAAAATTTCCGCAAGCTTCTGGATTCCCTCCTCGTCAAATTCCTTCATGCCGTCATGAAGTTCTGATGCGCCGTCCTTTAACTGAGTCACGCCGTCTGTCAGTTCCTCTGTCCCATCGGAAAGAGCCGTTACGCCGTCAACCAGCTTTGGTGAATTTTCTGCAAGCTCCGCCGCGCCGCTCTGAAGCTGTTCTACGCCGCTGTCCAGCTGTCCTGCGCCGTCGGCGAGGGTTCCGGCGCCGTCCACAAGGGCTTCCAACCCTGTTTCAAGCTGAAGGGTTCCTGCCTGAAGCTGGCCAAGCCCCGAAGAAAGCTTTTTGGAACCTGTGGAAAGCTCGCCTGTTCCGGAACCGATAAGGCCTACGCCGTTTTTCAACTGAACAGTACCTGTGGAAAGCTGGCCTGCTCCGGAGGATAATTCCTTGCTTCCGGAATAAAGCTTCGAGATTCCGGCTTTTAGTTCCTTAGCGCCGGAGGTCAGCGCTTTCGCGCCTGTATCTGCCGCTGCGATTCCTTCCTGCAGCTGGCTCATACCGCCAAGAAGAACAGGAACGTTTCCTGCAAGCGTATCAATTCCGTCTTTCAGAGCTTCTGCGCCGGGAGCAATTGCGGATGCTCCGGCTGCAAGAGTCTGCGCGCCTTTTGCATATTCCACTGCCCCTGCGGTAAAGGGTTCTGCCTTTTCCGCAAGCTGTGCCGCTCCCTGGGAGACTGCCTGTGCCCCGGAAACAAGAGTTTCCACTCCGCTTCCCGCACTCTGCGCTCCGGCTGCCAGTTGGCCCGCCGCGCCGGATAAGCCCTGCGCCCCCTGAGAGACTGCGGATACTGCACTGGAAATAGAAGAAGCGCTTTCACTGAGACCAGAGGCGGAAGCTGCCACCGTATTCGCGGAGCCGCCAAGGCCTGACGCGGCGCTTGCAATTCCCTGCGCTGCCGCAAGGACCTGAGAGGTATCCACACTTGTAACCGTCGCCTCCGCAGACGCGTAAACACTGCTTTCCACAGACGCTGCCGCGCCTCCTGCCGCCGCGCTGATCCTGCCCTGGATTTCCCCGATCTGTTCGTCCGTCAGGCCAAGGCCGCTTAAATCCACGCTTGCAATTCCATAAATAGCGTCTGTACTGACGCCCATTTCTGTCACCTCAGCCTCCGCAGTTGCGCTGATAGAGCTTTCCAGCATTCCCGCCAGAGCGTTTGCCTGCGCTTCAACGTCGCCGGCCTGCCCGGAAAGAGCATTGGCGCTCTCTGCTGTAGCCGATGCCCCCGAACTGAGCGAGGAAGCTGCGCTCTCTGCCCCTGTGCAGGCCTCCTGTACGGAGGAAGCTCCGGCCGCGATACCGCCGATTCCCGACTGCATCTCGGAAAAGCCGCTTTGAAGCTGAGAAGCTCCGGCTGCCACGCTGTCCGCTCCGCTTTTGACGGTTTCCGCACCGCCTGCAAGGGCCTGGGCATTCTGATCCAGGCTGCCCGCTGCGTTCTGAAGCTGCCCGGCTGCTGCCGGAAGTGAACTGACGCCGCTCTGAAGCTGTGCCGCCCCGTTCTGGAGCTCTGCAACACCCTGGGAGAGAGGCGCTGCCTTTTCTGCCATCTCACTGATTCCCGAAGAAAGAGCGCCTGTTCCCTTACTCAGATCCTGCAATCCGCTGTAAAGCTGCCCTGCCCCTTTCTCAGCCGAGCCTGCGCCGTCAGCAAGCTGGGACGCTCCGGCCGCAAGGCTGGAAGCTCCCTGGGCTGCGCTGTTGATCCCTGCTGCCAGATCCTTTACGCCGCTGTTCAGACTATCCGCTCCATCGGCAAGTGCGCTGGCTCCTTTAACCGCTCCGTTCTCTCCCGCATAACCGGCCGCGAGCTGAGCGGCTCCCGAACTTGCAGTATCCGCTCCGTCCTTCAACTCAACGGCTCCGTCGGCAAGCGCGGTGGTTCCGCTTTTTAACTCGTCAGTTCCGTCTTTTATCCGGGAGACGCCATCAGTATACTCTACAATACCGTCCAGAAGCTCTGAGATACCGTCCGAAAACTCAGGAATCTTTTCGTCCAGTTCCGTAATGCCGTCCAGAAGCTCTCCTGTTCCGTCCACAAGCTGTTGGGAGCTGTCTGTAAGTGTTTCCATATCCTCTTTGATATCATCCAGGGAACCGTCGTCGTCAAAGTCGATCCCCGACAAAAGGTTATTGGCAATCACGGACAGGGACATGTCTACAGCAAATTCAGAGGCGTCCATGGTAACCTCTACGGAATCAGGAATGTCCATCTCTATATCGCTGCCTGCGCTGCCAATGCTCTCCTGAAGCCCGGGCATTGCCATTCCCAGAACGATCATTCTGTCTCCTTCTTCGATCACCTTCCCGGAGGAAACCTGTATATTGGAAACCTTATTTTTATCCAGAACCATGGCGCTGACAACTGCAAAAGGAACATAGATTTCCTCCTGTTTGCCGCCGATCTTCACCATGCTTTTTTCTTTATTCACATAGTCATATCTGACCGTGACCTCACCGCTCTTTCCGGCGATTTCTTCCGGAGTTACCTGCTTTCCGTTTAAATAATAAGAAATCTTAATATCTACCGGAGCCTCCTTGTCAGTAGTCCCCTGATAATAAATATCGTCTCCATTTGCGTCCCAGGTAACCTCTTCCCCGTCCTCATCAAAGCTCTCGTCGCCTTTCAGGTTTACAATATCATCCAGAGTGGTATCATCGACCACCTCTCCGTCCCCTTCTCCGCTTAAATGCTCGTTTACCAGCATTTTTGTCTGGTTTCCTTCCGCATCTGTAAAAATATAAACGGTTTCATCCTTCTGCGCATGGTCTTCTGTGTTCCCTGCGCTTTTTCCTGACGTTTCCTCTGCTTCGCTTTTGGTATCCGCTGTCTCTTTAGTTTCTGCTGCGCCTTTAGTTTCCTGTCCGTCTTTTCCTGCTGTATCCGCCGCAGCCGTAAACGGTGCGCCGAGCGCCATCGTCATTGCCAAAGATGCGGCAAGCAGCCTGCGGTATGTATCTTTATATAATCCTTTCATTCCATTAAACCTCCATTTATTTCTCTGCAATGATTATTTCTTATTCTGGCTGTTTTTACTCCGACCATTTTTACTCTGAGTATTTCCTGAACCCGGCTGTTTTTGCCCGGTTATTTCTTCGGCCGGAAGCCCATTGTCGTCACACCGATCAGCTTGTCAAACAGCATATACATAGCCGGCATGACAAGCAGCACCACCACCATACTGATCAACGCGCCTCTCGCCATCAGGGTACAAAGAGAACTGATCATATCGATATCCGAATATAAGCCTACGCCAAAGGTTGCCGCAAAAAAGCTGAACGCGCTGACCATAATGGACTGTATGGAAGTACCGTGGGCGATCTGGATGGCTTCCTTCTTTGCTGCTCCGTTATGCCTTTCCAGCTTATATCTGGTGGTCATCAGAATCGCGTAATCTACGGTAGAGCCAAGCTGTATGGTTCCGATGACAATGGACGCGATAAAAGGAATTTCCGTTCCCGTAAAGTATGGGATTGCCATGTTGATATAAATGGCAAATTCGATAACCAGGACCAGGATCACCGGCAGGCTGACGGAACGGAATACCACAAGAATAATCAAAAGGATCACTCCGATGGATACCATATTTACAGTCTTAAAATCCTTATCTGTGATCTCGATCAGATCCTTTGTACAGGGCGCTTCGCCTACCAGCATCCCTTCAGGGTCGTATTCTTTCAGGATTTTATTAATAACCGTACATTGTTCATTAACTTCGTCGGAAGCCACCTTGTATTCACTGCTCACCAGCATCAGCTCATAGTTTTCATTGATAAGCATATCCGTCAGTTCTTCCGGGAGCAGCTCCCTGGGAATTTCGCTGCCCAGCATGGCGTCCAGCCCGATCACGGATTTCACGCCGTCTACCTCTTTGATCTCGTCTGTCATTTTTGCGATCTGCTTAGGCTCCAGTTGGCTGTCCACCAGAAGCATGTGGGTGGAATTCATCTGGAAGGTATCGTTCAGCTTGGTGTTTGCCACTACACTGTCCAGATCCTTCGGGAGCGTTTCATCCAGATTGTAATATACCTCCGTATGGTTATTTCCGTAAATCGCCGGAACCCAAATGATAACAAACAATATCAAAATGGGAATGTAATATTTCGTCACAAACGCCGGAAGTTTTGAAAACTTAGGAAGCAGAGGACGGTGCCTTGTTTTTTCGATTCCTTTGTCGAAAATAAGGATCATGGACGGAAGAATTGTTACGCAGGCAATGACGCCGAATACAACTCCCTTTGCCATAACAATGCCCAGATCCAGTCCCAGTGTAAAGCTCATAAAGCACAGCGCGATAAAACCTGCCACCGTGGTAATGGAGCTTCCTACAACAGAAGTAAGGGTCGCGCCGATGGCCTCGGCCATTGCCTCATGCTTCATTTTTTTGCTTTCCGATTCAGAAAGGCTTAAGGGCTCTCCCGCATTTTTCATCTGGTTTCTCAGGCATTCCTGGTAGCTGTGCCACAGGAAAATGGAATAATCCATGGTAACGCCAAGCTGAAGCACCGCGCTTAACGCTTTTGTGATATAGGAAATCTGCCCCAGAAAAATATTGGTTCCCAGATTATAAACGATCGCCATACCTATACTTAAAAGGAAAAGCAGCGGAATCAGGAACGAATCCATGGTAAGCCCCAGCACTATTGTGGAAAGCAGAACGGCAATGCACACATAAATGGGAGTTTCTTTGTTTGAAAGATTTTTTGTGTCCGTTACCACAGCCGACATGCCGCTGATAAAGCACTGTTTCCCGGCCAGGGTTCTCAGTTCTTCGATGGCGTCCATGGTTTCATCTGACGACATGGTCGTATCAAAAATAACCGCCATTAACGTGCAGTCGTCTTTGATAAACGCGTCCCTGATCTTATCCGGCAGCAGATCCACCGGAATGGAAATGTCCGCAAAACTGTCATACCAGATAATCTTTTCCACATGGTCTACCTCTTCCATTTTGGCTTTTAAAGCAGAAACGTCTTTAAATTCCATGCCCTCCAGCATGACCATGGAGAACGCTCCCGTGCCAAACTGGTCTACCAGGATATCCTGCCCTTTCATCGTTTCTATTTCACCGGGCAGATATGACAGGATGTCATAGTTTACTCTTGTGTTAAAATAGCCGAATGCGGACGGTATCAGCAACAAAAGCCCCACGATAAATATCAGGACTCTTCCTTTTACCACCGCTTTTCCAAATTTTTTCAATGTCCTTCACCCTCACCTTCCTGTTACGAAATCATTTTATGACCATCGGTCATTTTTAATTCATGGAATGTTATACCTCAAAAATGACCAATAGTCAATATTAGATTTTGAATTTTATACAATTTTTAGGATTTTATTTTTTTTAGATTTTCAGGATGTTGACTTATGGTCATTTTTTATTATAATCTAAAGAAAAAAACAACTTCTGCATGGACGTACCGTAAAGGAGGAGGTTACCATAGGAAAACTGGAAACAAATAAAAAGAAAAAAAAAGAAGCTCTGTTTAATACCGCATTTGAACTGTTTACAACAAAGGGCATCACAAAAACAACCATTTCCGATATTGTGAATAAGGCAGGAGTGGCAAAGGGAACCTTTTATCTGTATTTTAAGGATAAATACGATATTCGGAATAAGCTGGTTTCTCATGAGGCGGGACGCCTGTTTTATGACGCTCACGAGGCGCTGCAAAAGACAGAACTTACAGAATTTGAAGATCAGTTATTTTTTATCATTGAACATATTTTAAACGCATTGAATGAAAACCATCAATTGCTGACGTTTATTGCAAAAAATCTGTCCTGGGGAGTTTTTAAGGGGGCATTTGAAGAAAAAATGCCGGACGAGGATTATCATTTTTATCAATCCTATCTGAAGCTTCTGGAGAAAAGCGGTGAGAAATATAAGGAGCCGGAGCTGATGCTGTTTACTATCATCGAACTGGTGGGAGCCTCCTGTTACAGTTGCATTTTATATGAGCAGCCTGTTTCTATAGACGAGTATAAGCCATATTTAAGAAATGCTATTAAAGGGATCATGGACAGCTTTCTGGAACGCAGTTAAACACGGTTCCGGACGCCGGATCGTTAACGTGTGTGTATGGGATGCTTAATCAGCGGGAGTTTAAAGCTCCCGCTGGCAAGGCTCGCAGCGGCCTGCGCTCACTCTGTTTCTGTTTCCATCTGAATGTTTTTTCCCAGACGTTTCGCTTCGTTCAGAAGCTCTTCATTCCTGCGGTTCATCGTACCAAAACGAGACTGCGTACAGATCACCGTATGGCAGGCGCCGAGAGCCTCCACTGCCTGCCGGAATGCCTGATCGCCGATTGGCTCGAAGGGAGCTTCGGTGATCACCTGCGCGGAAAGATCCTTTGCTACCTGGTAATCCAAATCATTTGTATGAAGGATTCCCGCAATAAAGGCGGTTCCCCGGCGCTGCAGCTTCCGGTACACGGGTATGCCCTTTCCGTTTCCGCCAATCACGAATACCTCCGGCTTTCCGGAAGGTTTTTCCATCTCTACGCACCCAAAAGCCGCATTATAGCTGCCGCTTTCGATCTCATACAGATCACGGATGTACCGGGAGGAAAAAATCTCCTCCGGAGTACCATATTTCTGAATGTGATCCCCTTTTACGCAGATCACATAGTCCGACACCTTCTGAGCCAGATCCAGCTCATGAAGGGACATCAATACGGCAGTGTGGCGTTCCTTTACCATTCTTTTGAGGATGGCAAGCAGCTCCAGCTTATGCTTGATATCCAGAAAAGAGGTCGGTTCGTCCAGCACAATGATCTCCGGCTCCTGACAGATAGCCCTTGCAAGGAGCACTCTCTGCCTCTGGCCATCGCTGATGGCGGTAAAATCCCGGTCTTTAAACTCCAGAGCATGGACTGTTTCCATTGCATCCAGCACCTTTTCACGATCTCTGGAGGAAAGAATCCCAAGTGCTCCGGTGTAGGGATAACGTCCGGTTCCCACAATGTCCTCGCAGGTCATCATTTCGGGGCGGATCCGTTCCGTCATCACCACCGCCAGCCTGCGCGCAACCTCCTTGCCGGACATTTTATGCATCATTTCCCCATCCAGATAGACTGTTCCGGCAACCAGCTTCAGCTGCCGGATAATGCTCTTCAGGATCGTAGATTTTCCCGCGCCGTTGGGGCCGATAAGGGTGAGGATCTCCCCCTTTTTCAGGCGGATCTCAATATCCCTGATCAAGGGCTTCCCGTCATAGCCTACCGTCATTTGTTCTGTATAAATTGAATAATCTTTCATCTAAACCTGCCTCTGCTTGCGAATCATGATATAAATTACTACCGGCGCCCCGAAAACCGCCGTCACGGAACTGATACTGAGCTCCGTAGGCGCAAATACTGTTCTCGCGATCAGGTCGCAGAACAGGCAGAAAACCGCCCCTCCCAGAAAACATGCCGGGATCACCAGAATCGGCTTCGACGTTTTCAGGAGACTCTTTACCAGATGCGGCACCGCGATCCCCACAAAGGAAATGGGGCCCGCAAACGCTGTCACACAGGCGGAAAGAATACTTGAGAGAAGGATCAATGCAATACGGAACATTTTAATATTGACGCCCATATTCTGCGCATAGGCTTCTCCAAGCTGATATGCGCCTATAGGCTTGGACATCAGAAATGTCAGGACAAGGGAAACCGTCACTACTACTGCCATAACAGTCACATTGTTCCACGATATGCCGGAAAAGCTTCCCAGCGACCAGTTATGAAGATTTACAATATTTGAGTCGTCCGCAAAAGTCACAACAAAATCCGTGATCGCCGAACAGATATATCCGATCATAACGCCGCTGACCACCAGCATAGACATTTTGTTTACTTTTTTTGATACAAGGAGCACGAAGCCCATGGAAATCATGGAGCCCACAAAAGCTGCAATGATCATCACCGCCGAGCTTGCCACCATCGATCTGCTGAGAAGAAAGATCATCACAAGAGAAACCACGAGCTTTGCCCCTGAAGAAATCCCCAGTACAAAAGGCCCTGCAATGGGATTTCCGAAAAATGTCTGAAGAAGAAATCCGGAAACAGACAGGGCTCCTCCCAGAATAATGGCGGCAAGAATACGCGGCAGGCGGATTTCCCAGATAATATTGTAAAAGGTCTCATCCCCCTGATGCCTGAAAAGGATCCGGAAAATTTCCTGTACGGACATATGGACACTTCCCGCATTGATATTCCATATAACCAAAAATATCAGAAGCGCGATCAGTATGATAAAAGAAAACCAGTATCTCACGTGGTTTGCTCTGATTTTTCCTTCTTTCACAGTTTTCCTCTCTTTCCCCTGTCTTCCCGGAGCATCCGGATTGACAGGATTTTCCGGAGCTTTACTGTAATTTATGCATATAAGTAAACTCTGTCAGGTCCTCATCCTCTGTTGTCAGCATGGTGTGGATGTCTTCTATCATTTTGCCGAGTCCCGTTGTTTCCTGAAACAGGTTCTTGCCCGTGCACCAGACGTTGCCGTCCTTCACCGCCTTAAATTCTTTCAGAAGGGAACTCTTGCCAAAAAGCTCCTCCATGGTATGAAGCTCGCCGTCTATGGCGCTGTTATAGATAATATAATCCGCGTCTTTTGCTTTGGCATAAAATTCTTCCATGGTCATATTCACTGTGGACAGGGCATTCTCATCCTCGCCCAGATCGTCGAAGATATATTTTCCTCCTGCAAGCTCGATCATTCTTGAAACATAGTCTCCGGATTTGCGCACATTGGCGCTGCCGGTGGAATTAATATAGAAAAACGCCACCGTCTTTCCGGTATTTTCAGCCTGAAACACTTCCTCCAGATTTTTGGTCTCTTCCGCAAAAAAAGCGTCCGCCTCTTCTTCTTTTCCCAGAAGCGCCCCGTACAGCTTGATCCATTCCGTTCTTCCCAAAGGATGGCTTTCATAGCTGGAGCGCTCTACAAGAACCGGAATACCGAACTGCTCCAGTTTTTCCTTGACCTCCGGCGTATGATAGATCATCGTGGATTCAACGGCAAGATCGCACCCCTCCGACAGGATCAGTTCATAGTCCGGCGCACTGTATTTCCCTGCAAAGAGAATATCTCCGTCCTCCATGGCTTTTCTGGCCTTTTCGATATACCAGCCGTCCGTGTCCGTCCCTGAAAGACTGATTTCATCCAGAGCATCCAAAGAACAAAAAAGATCCATTGCAGAGGTCGCCACAAGATAAATATGGTCTATGGGCTTTTCCACAACTGTGATATCTTCACCGAGGCCTTCAGGCGCTTTTTCCCCCTCCGGAACCAAAAGGAAGCGGCCGCTGTCCACAATAGACGCCAGTACATATCCGTCTTCGTAATAATCTACAGAAAACTGATCTGCATACTGCAGCTCCATACTGTGATCATAGTTCAGCCCTTCCAGAAGGACAGGCTCGTTTTCTCCGGCCTCCGCCGCCTGTACGGAAAACCCGCAGGGCAGCGAAGAAACCAATATCATTGCCGCAGTCAGTACGGCGCAACATTTCTTATTCATTAAACATTTCTTATTCATTACTCTGCCTTTTTCAAAGTTGAAGAATCAAATGTTAATGTGTAATCGATCTCATGAGGAGTACTCATGGCGACTGTATCGGCAGTAACAGGCATCTTAAAATCAAAGCCAGCCACCGGGATCTCAAAAGTGGAATTGCCCTCTGTATTGAGCATCAGGTATTTCTCCCCGTCCACTATCATGTAATCGTAGTTGGAGCTGCTCCAGATCAGAGTTGCCGTCGCCGCGCCGTCTTTGATTTCTATCTTTGCAGGAGATTCTACGCTGGCTTTGCCGGAGCCGCCCTCCAGGGTAACCTCGGCCTCATACTGTCCGTCTTCCAGTTCCAGGTCTTCCACTGTGGTCACAGGACTTTCTTTATATGCTTCCGTGGGCAGGGAGGATGCTTTAAAAACAAGGGTTCTCTCATACCACTTCTCTTTATTTTTGCTGAAGGCCGCGCAGTCCAGCCCCTTATCAAGGGCTTCCACCGGAACCTCAAAGGTATGCTGCCCGTCTTCGTTTTCCACAAAAGGTATGTACTCGTCCTCAGACGCCTCCACAGCCTCCGCTCCTGTTCCCATAAACAGCTTGAGGTATCCTGTACCGCCCATGGTCATAAGCGCGGTCATTTTCCCGTCCTTTACTGTAAGGGTACATTTCTCGATCCGGAACATGGAGGAACTGGAATCCACCTCTATTTCGTATTCTCCGTCGTTTAATTCTTCTCCTGTGACCGGAACCATAGAATCGTCCACTACGTCTTCCTTTGTGGTCATTTCATCCGCTGTGGCAACCTGATCAGACAGGTCTTCCGATTCTTCTGCCGGTTCTGCTTCATTTGCCTCATTTTCTTCTTCCTGGGCATCCGCCGTTTCCTGAGACTGTTCCGTATCGGAGGCTTCTGCATAACACACAGCCGGCACACTGGCTGTGAGAAGCAGCGTCATTAATGTGATTATCTGCTTTTTTTTCATTTTTTTACCTTTCCTGCATCTCTTTATTCACGCCGGCAATAAGCCGGACACGCTGAATTTAAGAGCACTGAATTATCAAACACATTCTAATACTTTTACAGGCAGGTGGCAATTACTGCCCACCTGCCTGTATTTCCTTTGAATCCTATTCTTTTCCGGCAGTCGTACCGAGAAATTGAAAATTATTCTTCAGCCGCTTCCTCTGTTGTTTCAGCCTCGTCTGCTGTTTCATCGGCTGTTTCGGTCTCGTCTGTTGTTTCGGCTGCATCCTCAGCTTCTTCATCGGAAGCCTCGGTTTCTTCCTCTGCCGCGTCTTCTGCTTCGCCGCTTGCTTTGTCAATTGCGGCCTGAGTATGCTCTACATACAGCTTCTGTACATCTTCCAGGGAACCAAGTCCGTTAAGGAGCGGAGTTACTTCATAGCCTGCCGCTGTAAATTCAGACTTCCATGTACCTTCCTCGTCGCCGGCCATATCGTTATTTGCATGATCGCCTGCAACAACCATCAATGGCTGAAGGGCAACCTTTGTATATGCTTCGTTTTCCTGTACGGCTGCAAGTACGTCCTCCAGTGTCGGAGTAGCTTCTACTGTACCTACGAAGTAATTATCGTATCCGTCAGCTCTTAATACGTCCTGCATTTTAGAGTATACCTGATTGGATTCAGCTTCTGTGCCATGTCCCATGAAGCAGATAGCAGTCTCACCGTCGTCATAGTCCTTGGTTGCAGCGGTAATAGCCTGTGCAACAGCTTCAAAATCCGCGTCGCTTGTGAGAAGCGGCTCGCCTACTTCGATCTTATCAAATGCATCGCTGTACTCAGCAAGCTCTGCTACAAGATCATCGTATTCCAGACCGTTCATCAGATGAGTCGGCTGCACGATCAGGGTCTTAACGCCGTCTTCTACAGCACGGTCAAGGGCTTCGCCCACATTGTCAATAATAACATCATCATATTTTGCAACCTTATCGATGATGATCTGTGCAGTGAAAGCACGTCTTACATCATAATCCGGAAAAGCTTCCACAATCGCATCTTCTACAGCACAAATGGTTTCTTTACGGTTATCATTGAAGCTTGTACCAAAGCTTACTACCATGATCGCCTGATCCTTCGGCGCTTCCGGATCAACAGACGGCTCATAAACCTCTCCCGGAGTCTCCGGCGCTGTTCCTGTAGCTGCATGTTCTTCAGCTTCTGCAGTGTCGTCCTCAGCCTCCGCGTCTTCTCCTTCAGCTTCTTCGCCTTCTTCAGCCTCTGCGTCTTCTCCCTCTGCTTCTGCGCCTTCTTCAGCCTCTGCATCTTCACCCTCAGTTGCTGCAGCGTCTTCTCCCTCTGCGTCAGCAGCCGTCTCGGTTTCTTCTTCAGCGAAAGTCGGTACAGTTCCCATCATCATAAGGGTGGTCATGGTCAGTCCAAGTGCAAGTGCTTTCAATGCTTTGTTTTTCATGGTTATCTCCTCCTTAATTTGTGAGAAATTTGGTATTTCTGATGTATCTGAAAACTATGCATCAGCGATTTCATAAGGTACGACAACATGAATATACAAAAAAAGCCTCTTATCAACAGGATAAAAGGACCGAATGGAAATTAACAGGTTTGTGTTCTTCCAGACCGGTACAACCAATTACTCGTGATTTGGAACTATCATGTTCCCGTACCAACAACAGGCAGGTTTCCTGGCTTATAGATCATCATATAAGACGCCTTCCCGGTTTCCCAGTGACTGTGTATGCAGACACCTGTCTTATACTCCTTAAATACAGTGACGAGATCGTACAGGATTCTCACCTGTTTCCCTTTTAACCGACATGAAAGCCCACATATCGGCACCTGTTGCTTTCTCTATTCAATTTTGGTCTATCATAGCACATTTTCTGTCACAATACAAGTGTTTTTGATAAATTCTTCACAACTTGTAAGAAATCTTATAATAAGAAATTGGTGTTGCTGTTTACACCGTAAGCGTAAACAGTAACCTAAACGATAACTTGTGCTGCCGGAGAATTTTCCAAGGTATCTTCGATATATTTGTTTATGGATATCTGATGGGCTGTTGTATAAATGAACAGCTTTTTGTGAAGCTCAGGTGAAAGACGAACGTTAAAGCTGCCCTTAAATGCAACTTCGGGTTCTTTTCCTTCAGCCCTGCAGGTTTCCAGATAATCATCAACAGCGCCGTGGAAGTCAGCCAGAAGATTTCTTGCGTTTTCGCCCTCATAAGAAATCAGGGAGCGAATCCCCATGACCTTACCGTAAAAAATGCCATCATCTTCAGAAAACTCAACGGTTCCGACATAGCCTTTGTATTGAATCGTGTTGTTCATATGAGACCCTCCTGTTCCAAAATCTCTATCAGTTGTTTAATTTGATAGGCTTTTAATTCTTTTTGTGGATGCGGCTTATGGAGCAATATACTTCCATGTTCCTCGCTGACAAATATGACACGGGAGCCGCTTGTTTTCCCCTTGTTTGAGCGAATGTAATCCAGATATTTAAGTAGTGTCTCAGCATCATCAAAGGTGAAATCTTTGGGCTTCGATTTGAGACGTTGGATAAGTTTTTCTTTTTGTCCCATAGCATATCCCTCCATTACTCACATTATACGCCATAGGCGGCAAAAGTGCAACTAAAAATAGTTGCAAATACAGACATTCTTCTTTGCCTTCTTCTTTGCGTAGAATTTTTTCGCAGAACCGCTATGCACACGTTTTCCATTCTATGACATAAAATATAG
>JAUNGB010000093.1 GCA_030524715.1 Eubacteriales bacterium
GAAATACAGGCTGGGCGAAAGTATGGGGCGGCTTTGAAAAGAATCATCCGAAGCTTGCGAAATGGCTTTATCAGATTTTTTACTTTTTCGTGTTCAGCATGGGAGTGACGATTATCCAGTATCTTTTCTTTACATTCCTCCCGGGGATTATGGGAGAAGGACTGGCAGGAACGGAATTTATGTGGCCGCAGGTACCTATGAGCTTGTTCGGCGTAGAGTTTACGTGGAGCCTGCTGGGATACAATGTCCTGTATGACGCGGCGGGCGCGGTTGTCATCGGCGGAGGTTTGGGATACTTCATCAGCTATGAAGTGGGCTCTTTTGTGGCGCAGTGTATCAATTTTCCACTGCAGAGAAATATTACGTTTAAAAGCCATGGAAATCCTGCTTATCAGGCCATGTGGTACTTTATTGCATGGATCGTGATCTCCCTGATCTGCAATGGCTTTAACAATCTGTGGATGCCCATTGCGGCGGCATATGTGGCGCCGGCAGTTTACAATATTCTTGTAACATTCATCACAGGCGGCGTATCCATGATCATCTTCTTCTTTGTATTTAAGATTATTTTTCCGGAAGGGGAAGCTAAAAAATAAGGGAAAGAAATAAGAGAAAAACTAAGATAAAATCAAGAAAAAATCAGAAAAAATCAGGTTTATAGTATCGATTCTATAAACTTGATTTTTTTTGCGGTTTGTAATATGATTTCAAGCAAAAGGCAGTCTGATAAGATATCAGGAGAATATTATGGAATTTAAGATTAGAAAAGCAAACAGGAAAGACCTTACTGGTATTATGGAGGTTATGGAAGAAGCGGCCGGAAATCTGCAGCATCCGGATTGGTTTGTGGCAGACGAAGAAACGGCTGTAAAAGAACATTTGGAGAAGGATGGGTTTGGGATGGCAGCAGAAGCTTCTGACGGCCGGATTGTCGGCTTTTTTCTGGTAAAATACCCGAAACCTGAAGAGAATCTGGGGGTATACCTTGATTATCCGCCGGAAAAGCTGGGTAAGGTTGCGCTTATGGATTCTTGTGCCGTAAGGCAGGCATATAGGGGATATGGTTTGCAGGGGCGGCTTTTACAAGGGGCAGAAGAGTATCTGGATACGGAGAAATACACGTATTTGATGTGCACTGTCCATCCGGACAATCGCTTCAGCCTTTCCAACATGCAGAAAAACGGCTATATGATACAGGCAACTGTCCAATGTTATGGCGGGCTTTTGCGGCATATCCTTGTTAAAGATTTCCGGAATCAAAAGAAAGGTCGGTGATTGTATGTATAACCCTCAACTTGAAACTTTTATCCGTGTCGCGGACGCCGGCAGCTTTAATAAGGCAGCGGAACAATCTTATATCACGCCTACGGCAGTGATCAAACAGATCAATCTGCTGGAGGCGGATTTGGATGTGAAGCTCTTTGAGCGTACCCATCGCGGACTGACGCTGACAAAAGCCGGTATGTCCCTTTATAATGACGCAAAATATGTGATTCAATATTGCAAGGATTCCGTCATCCGGGCAAAGAATGCCATGCAGGAGGGGGATAATGTCATCCGCATCGGAACTTCTCCTATGACTCCTGCCGGGGTTTTGGTGGAGCTTTGGCCGAAGATCCACGAGCTTTGCCCGGAAATTAAATTCCAGCTTATTCCCTATGAAAACACGCCGGAGAATGCAAGGGAGATTCTGAAAAACCTTGGAAAGAACATTGATGTGGTCGCCGGGATTTTTGACGATACCATGCTGAATCTGCGAAACTGCGCGGGGTTTGAAATTTCCAGACAGCCGATCTGCTGTGCAGTTTCCATCCATCACCGTCTCGCAGATAAAAACCGTTTAACGGTTGAGGATTTATATGGAGAACGGCTGATGCTGATGCACCGGAACTGGAGCCACTATGTGGATGTCCTCCGGGATGATATCTGGCAGAACCACAGCCAGATCCAGATCGTAGACTTTGATTTCTACAGTGTGGAGGTGTTCAACCGCTGCGAAAACAGTAATGATGTGCTGATGGCCGTTCAGGCATGGGATAATGTCCATCCTTTGTTAAAGGTCATCCCGGTGGAATGGAATCATTCGATCCCCTACGGCCTGCTTCATTCCCATACGCCGTCGGAAACCGTGAAGCGCTTTTTGTCGGCAATTCAGACCGTACTGTATCAATAAAGGAATCAGGCTGCCGCATCAGTTCAGGATTCACTTGTTCAAGACTTGCACAAATTCGTTACTCACCGCCTATAGAGGCGGAAGTTATCCCACATCTGATATAACCTTCAGGTATAAACTGATGAACGAATCGAGACTTCTATGGAAGCCTCGGTTTTTTTATACTATAAGCAGCAAATGACAAGGAAAAGGCTTACGAAGGAGGGATACATGTATGAAGCAGGCGATGGCAATGGGAATTTTGGCTGTTCTTTTTATGGCGGCGCTTACTGCCTGTGGAAATTCAGCCGAATCGAATCATTCCCGGGAGGTGCAGGACATGACATCGAACACAATGGATACGGAATATGGGCAAAAGGATGTAGTGGATAATACATTGACGGACAGCCTTTATACCGTCGATACCCCCATATCTGACGTTATGGGTGATCCCGTTTTCGGAGACTACGGCAGGCTGATCTTTCCGGTGGATGACTGGTACTATAGCGGAGACACGCTGGGTGACCTGCATCTGACCTATTACAGCAATATTGACCCGGAGGAAACCGTAGAGATTGCAAATTACATGAAGGAACACGCCGCTTCGGGCGACACCATTTTTTATGATATTTATACAGAAGAAGAAAAGGCGGCTGATCCTGAAAAGGAAGATACCGGGCTGTTTTTCTTTCGGGGAACACCGGACGAACGGTTTGCCGTCTGCAATGCAGGAGGGGCTTTTGCCTATGTAGGAGCCATGCATGACAGCTTTCCCCATGCTCTGGAGCTTTCCAAACAGGGATATAACGCTTTTGCCCTGATCTACCGGCCCGGCGCACAAACCGCCTGTGAAGATCTGGCGCGGGCGATTCAGTTTATTTTTGAACACGCCGAAGAACTGAAAGTAAACACTGACGGCTATTCTCTGTGGGGCGGCAGCGCCGGGGCCAGAATGGCGGCGTGGGTCGGATCCTATGGAACTGCGGCCTTTGGGGCGGAAGACCTGCCTCAGCCGGCAGCAGTTATCATGCAGTATACGGGCTTAAGTGAATACAGCGAGAACGATCCTGCGACCTTTGTAACGGTGGGGGAAAGCGACGGCATTGCCAACTGGCGGACGATGAAAAAGAGACTTGACGGCATGAGCGCTCTGGGAATCGATACGGAATTTCATTCCTATCCGGGGCTTTCCCATGGCTTTGGTCTGGGAACCGGTACGGTGGCGGAGGGCTGGATCGACGAGGCCATTGCATTCTGGCAAAGACAATTATAGTAAAAAATATTATAGCAAAAACAATTATAGTAAGCTGTTTTCACTTGCTTACAAACTTATTATACGAGGAGAACGAAGATGAATAATTTTATTTTTGAAAACGCGACAAAAACTTATTTCGGGAAAGGCTGCGTCAAAGAGTATCTGGCCTGTCTTTCCAGCCACTATGGACAGACCGTCATGTTGGCTTATGGCGGTGGTTCTATTAAGAAAAACGGCATCTATGACGAGGTGACGGCCTGTCTGCAAAAAGCAGGGCAGACTATTGTGGAATTTCCGGGCATTGGGGCAAACCCCACCTATGCCAAGGTTCAGGAGGGCGCAAAGCTGGCCCGGGAAAACCATGTAGATCTGATCCTTGCCGTGGGCGGCGGCAGCGTAATGGACTGCTGCAAGGCAATCTCCATGGCGGCGGTCTATGACGGCGATATCTGGACGGATTTCTGGGCAAGACCCGGTGTGATCGATTTTGAACCGCTTCCCCTGGGCGTCATCGTCACAGTGGCCGGAACAGGCAGCGAGATGAACGGCGGCGCGGTGATCACCAACGAGAAGCTGAAAGTTAAGACCGGGCGGGATTACCCGAAATGCAACGCCAGGTTTGCGCTGATGGATCCCACTTATACCTACAGCGTTCCCAGACAGCAGATGGTATCCGGCGGATTTGATATTCTTTCCCATATCATGGAAACCTATTTCAGCGAGCCGGATGAGGATAATGTGTCGGATGATATTTCTGAGGCGCTGATGCGGGGTGTGATCCGTGACCTGCGTTCGGCAATTCAAAACCCGGAGGATTACACCGCCAGAAGCAATCTGATGTGGGAGGCCACCATGGGGGAAAACCGCATCATCAAGCTGGGAAAGCGGATGGACTTCGAGTGCCACCAGATGGAGCATCAGCTCGGCGCGTATACCAACTGCAACCACGGCGCGGGGCTGGCGGTGCTGCATCCGGTTTATTACCGGCATATTTATAAGGATGGACTTGCTAAATTTGCGCGGTTTGCCGTTAATGTCTGGGGAATTTCCCCGAAGGGCAAAACCGAAGAAGCGCTGGCCCGCGCCGGTGTGGAAGCGTTGGCAGATTTTATCCGGGAGATCGGACTGCCCACTACCCTGCGGGAACTGGGCGTGAATGAATCCACGGATTTGAAAGCCATTGCTGATTCCTGTAATCTGGCTCCCGGCAGCTATAAGAAAATGACTCACGAAGAAATTCTGAAGATTTTTCAGGAATGTTACTAAGTGTGTTTGAAAAGACTAACAAAATAAAGAAAGGACGATTTATTATGAAAAAATTAGTTGCACTGTTTTTGAGTTTCTCTATGATCTTTACTTTGTCTGCCTGCGGCAGCCAGAGCAGTTCGGACCGTACTGCGGATACGCAGTCTGAAAGCGAAAGCGCCGAGAACGTTACCGAAACGCCTTCTGAAGCTCCGGCTGAAACACCTGCCGCTTCAGCAGAGGCTTCCACAGAAGAAGCTGCAGAAGAAACCGCAGCGGAGACAGCCTCGGAGGATAGCGAACTCTCCGAAGACGCAGAATCCGCTGAAAGCACAGAATCTGCCGAAGACACAGAATCCACTGAGGGAAAAACTCTGGTTGTTTATTATTCTGCGACTGGTAATACCGAGGAAGCCGCCAATTATATTGCGTCGGCGACCGGCGGGGAACTGTTTGAACTGGTACCTGCAGAACCCTATACGGATGAAGATCTGGATTGGACGGATGACGGCAGCCGGGTAGTGTATGAGCATGACAATCCCGATGCAAGGGATGTGGAGCTTGTGGAATCCACTGTTTCGGATTGGGAATCCTATGACACCGTGTTTATCGGTTATCCTATCTGGTGGGGAATTGCAGCATGGCCGGTGGACGGTTTCATTGAAGCAAATGACTTTACCGGGAAAACCGTGATCCCCTTCTGCACTTCCGCCTCATCCGGGCTGGGAGAAAGCGGCGAACTTTTGGCTGAGGCAGCCGGAACCGGAGACTGGCAGGAGGGTATCAGGTTCTCATCCAGTGTATCTGAAGATGAGGTTCAGACCTGGGTGGACAGCCTGGGGCTGTAAAGAGATGAGCAGGCTACAGGTTACGATGCGCTGCTTGCCTGCTTTTCCTATTCTCATGGTCAGAACTTTTCCTATTCTGAACGGCTTTTTAAGATGCGCCAGAGCGTACTTCGGCTGATTTCAAGGCGTTTGGCAGTCTGGCTGTGGTTGTTATTTTCTTCCCGTAAAACCTGTCGGATAATGTCATAGGTAATATCCGACAGGGGCTGTTCCAGATTAAATTGAAAGCTGCTTTGTTCAGTGGAAGTCCATAGCGCACTCTCTTTACGAAGCTGGCGCATCGTGTTTTCATAGGAAATATAAATACCTGTAGTAACAATCATTAATTCATGGATAATGCGTTGAAACTGGTCAAGGTTCGATTCCCACAGGAAGGTCTTCATGGCTTTCATGGCTCGTGGCTCAAACCCCACAATCTGTTTGCCGAGGCTTGCGTTTAAACGATTGATATATAACGTACAAAGATATGGTATATCATCCGGGCGTTCACGTAGAGAAGGAATGCGCAGCGTCAGACAATTTAGATTCTTTGTTAAATCCATCATATAATTAGCAGACTGCTTAACATTTTGCCCGGCAACAAAAGAAAAAATCAGGCGGTTTCGCTGTGCCAGATTTGTGTCTCTGATCAGAGACATAAGCTGATAAAAAGTCGCCGACGGCAATGCGTCTATATGCCGGAAATAGAGTGTATGCTTGTTGTGCATCAATGGTGAATCATGATGTGTCAGCAGGTAATTCCAGTTTTTGTCAGTGGCAGTTTCGCAGTCGATCTCATAATAAATTGAAGTATGATAAATGCTCTTGCAGTATAGGAAATAAGCAGCCTGGTCTTTACCTGTTCCCGTTTCTCCGGATATGATGACAGGGGAAAGGGTTCGGCTGTATCTCTCAATCTGATCCTGAGTCGAGGTCTGATAATGTGAGCTATTATAATAGGAGAAGTCCAGCTTTTGATCCTGAGGATTGGAGAGCTGGCGGATTGCGTTAATTTTACGGGTTTCAGGACGTTCACGGAATTTCGTATAAATATAATGGTATTGCTCGTTTCGCAGATAACAATGCTGTAAAGAAAAGGATAGAATCCCCCCATGAAATGCCTGTTCAAAATCAGACAAATCTTCCTGTAGGAAATCTTTTTGGTGTTCCCTGATATAGGGCAAAATGTGATTTGGATCATTTATTTCAAGGCTGGAAAGCACAATCTGTCCGAGAGAATCCAGAATAGTACAGGCATAAGGACTATGCTGGAAGGCCAGAGTTAAATGAAAAAGATCCTGCCGGTTCTGCAGATATCGTTTGGTCAGGCGGATAGCCTGATCGAGCATGGATTCTATCGTCTCATATCCGGAGGTAACGAGTACCGCATTCATCCCCAGTCTTGGTGCTATTTGAGAAGAAATCACATCACATACAACAACGGAATAGCCATTGTCTTTTAATTCTATAAGTTTAGGCAGCGCTTCATCTTCAGAGTAAATCGTCACGATAGGGAAATCATATTGGAGCACTTCGCTTAATATCGTTAAGGTTCTGGTAATATTTTCGAAGCCGATCACAGCAATTTTCTGTTCAAAATTCTGGGCGAGCCTTATAGCACGTAATGCATCAAGGGCAGACAGTCCCACATCATATACCGGTATATTCACCATAGAGTCGATCAGGGAGGCAGTACCGCCACGGGAAAGAACCGCATCATAATTTAACAGGTTTAATTGCTGCAGAATAGTAGAAACGTCGCTTAGATTCGCTACATAGCAGTCTGCATTTACATCCTCTCTTGTAGAAAGTAAATCATATATAATTTCATCCATGCCTTTATACGGAGCAATGACCAGTAAATTTATCTTATTCATATCAATCCGTCTTCCTTTCTATGATTTTATTCTTTATGTAATTCTTTATAATATCAATATGTTTCATAATAAAACAATTAAATAGAAAAAACAAGTAAAAAATGCAATATGTTTCAAAATAGAACATTAAAAGAAGAATGAAAAGTAGTGAAAGGCGGATTATGATGTTAAGATTGCATCATCAAGAGAAAACATTGAAAGGAGCAAAAGAATTATGGCTGATAAACTGATCATTCCATCTACTCTGTATGCAGGGAACGGCAGCATCGAAGAAAGCATCATGGAAATTGTAAAAAAAGAAGATGTAAGAAAAGTTTTGGTATTTACCGATAAAGGAATTATCGGAGCCGGTCTGATCAATCTGCTGTTAAACCCGTTGAAAAAGAATCAAATAGAATATAAAATATTTGATGATTTAAGACCTGAACCGGCATACACAGATGTAGAAAATACGCGGAGACAGGTTGAAGAAAGTGAAGGAGATCTACTCATTGCATTTGGCGGAGGCTCTGTTATGGATGCCGCGAAGCTTTGTTCCATTTTGAAGGGTTCCGATTATTCTGTAAAAGATTTATTGGAAAATCCAGCGCTTGGGAAGAAGCAAATGAAAGTGATAGCAATTCCAACCACTTGCGGAACCGGATCAGAGGCGACCTGCAATGCCATTGTTGCAGTCCCGGAAGAGGAAGTAAAAAAGGGTATTGTAAATAATGCCATGATTCCTGATTATGTGATTCTGGACTCGGCAGTCATTCGTAAATTACCAAAGCATATCGTGGCAGCTACAGGCGTCGATGCATTGGCACACGTAGTGGAATGCTATACATCTAAAAAGGCTACGCCGCTGAGCAATATCTATGCGCTTGCAGGAGCAAAGCTTATTTTTAAAAATATCCGTGAAGCATACAGCAATCCGGAAAATATGGATGCAAAAGATGCTATGATGCTGGGAGCGTTTTATGGCGGCGTTGCAATTACAGGAAGTGGGACCACTGCAGTGCATGCGCTTTCTTATCCATTGGGAGGAAAATATCATATTGCACATGGGGTCTCTAACGCGATTATTTTTGGGCATGTCATGAGAATGAATAAAGAGGCGTGTGCTGAACAATTGGCTGAGTTATGCGACGCAATTAATCCTTCGCTTAGCACTTCTGACACAGAAGCAAAGACAGAGTATGTGATCAGAGAGATTGAAGATATTATCCGTTTCACGGAGATTCCGACAGATTTGTATAGTTTCGGAGTTAAAAGAGAGGATTTGAATTTTTTAGTGGATGCGGGAAGCAAACAGACTCGTTTGTTAGTCAATAACCGTAAGGAATTGACAATTGATGATATTCGGTCCATTTATCTTAAAGTTCTTTAAAAGATCAGGAGGAAAAAGACATGACAGAATTACCTATTCTTGTAATTACAGCAGGGGACCCTGCAGGGGCAGGTCCGGAAATTACCGTAAAAGCATTCATGCATGATGAAATTTATAAAATCTGCAGACCGTTGGTTATCGGCGATCTTACAGTGATGGAGCAGGCACTGCAATTTGTCGGCTTATCCGGAAAAATGAAAGTACATGCAATAAGCAATGTAAAAGAAGCTGTTTTTGAGCCGGGAGTTATGGATGTATATGACATGAACCTGATTCAGGATGCAGGACAGATTGGAATCGGTACTGTGAACGCAGTTGCTGGAGAGGCAGCATTCCAGTATGTGGTAAAGGCGATTGACCTGGCGATGAAAAATGAGGTGGATGCAACGATTACCAATGCGATCAGTAAAGAGGCGATCAATATGGCAGGGCATCATTATTCAGGCCATACGGAGATTTATGCAGATTATACAAATACAAAAAAATATTGTATGATGCTTGCGCATAATGATTTTCGTGTCACTCATGTATCTACCCATGTGTCACTGCGTGAGGCATGTAACCGCTGTAAAAAGGAACGGATTTTAGATGTGATCGAAATGTCTGATCAGGTTTGCAGAGATCTTGGAATCGAAAATCCGAAAATTGCTGTCGCTGGCTTGAATCCCCATTGTGGCGAACATGGTATGTTTGGAACGGAAGAAATCGAGGAAATTACACCTGCAATTGAGGCCGCAAAGGAAAAGGGGATTCAGGTAACCGGACCTTGTCCGCCGGACAGTGTGTTTTCACAGGCAATTGGCGGATGGTATGATATTGTTGTATGCCAGTACCATGATCAGGGGCATATTCCGACAAAAGTGCAGGGATTCGTTTATAATAAAGAGAAACAGTGCTGGAATGCTGTTGCGGGCGTTAATATTACGCTTGGGCTTCCGATTATCCGTGTATCGGTAGATCATGGGACGGCATATGATCATGCAGGTAAAGGAGACGCCAATGAACTCAGCCTTATTAATTCTATTGAGTACGGAGCAAAAATGGCAGGCAGCAGAAGAAGCAAGGAGGAATAATACATGGACAGGCTCCTGATTATCGCAGATGATTTTACCGGGGCGCTTGACACAGGAATCCAGTTTACAAAAATGGGAATCAGGGCAAGGATTGTAACAGATTATCAGTATGATTTTAGTCAGCTCAGATCAGGGGATGCATTGCTTTCCGTCAATACGGATACACGTCCGCTTTCACCCGAGGATGCATATCAAAGAGTTTATGAACTTGCATCAAATGCCAGAAAAGCCGGTTTTCAGCACGTGTATAAGAAAACGGATTCCGGACTTCGCGGAAATATCGGAATAGAACTGAAGGCTGTAATGGATGCCTATGAGCAGAAAAGCATAGCTTTTATTCCGGCTTTCCCGAGTATGAACCGTATTACGAAAGATGGAATCCAATATATTGACGGGGTTCCGGTAAAGGAAAGCGTATTTGGAAAAGATCCATTTGAACCGGTTGACTATTCTGATATTGAGGAAATCATTCATGCGCAGACAGATATAAGAGTAATAAAAATTGCCCCAAAAGACTATGAAAATGTCAGGTGGGAAAACGAAGAACAAACAATCTTTTTATTTGACGCTGAGACAGATGAAGAGTTACTTACTATAGCCAGAGTATTGACACAGGAAAAAAAGACTGCAATTGTTGCAGGGTGTGCGGGATTTGCGGCAAATTATAATCTGATGCTTGATTTTGAAAAAGGGAATCCGCATTTCATGCAGCCTTCAGATGGATTGCTTGCATTGTGCGGAAGTGTGAATCAGATTACCATGAATCAGATGGAGTATGCAGAGAAACATGGATTTACGAGAACGCATCTTGGCAATGAACAAAAACTAAACATTTCTCAATATGCCTCCGAAGAAAGCAATGCGTTTTTTGAAGAACTATATCATCAGATTTCAGGAACAGACAGGTATATTCTGGATACACTTGATGTGCCGGGAAAGGAAACGGTAAAGGAATTTTCGGAACGTACTGGAATAGGACTTTCAGATATCCGTTTTCGAATAGCCGACTGTTTGGGAGTCATTGCAATGGAAATGGTGGAGCGTGGTTTGAACTATACTTTCAGCATGACTGGAGGAGATACATTGATGGGGTTTATGCATCGTATCGGCAATAAAGAGCTGGTACCGATTTGTGAGATTGGAAAAGGTGCTGTACTATCAGCAATGAGATGGAATGGAAAACGTATCCAGGTAATTTCGAAATCCGGGGGATTTGGAGAGGAAGATGTCTTTGTGCAGATGTACGACACGATCAGTGATTGTAAAGAAGGGGTAAAAGGATGAATAAAAAAAGAATTTTGGAGGAAATCGAAGAAAATATTATTGCAGTTGGTATTATTATAATGGTTATCATGGAAACAATGAATGCTATCTGCGACCTGTTTTTTAAGGCGGGAAGCGGATACCCGGAAGAATTGGCATGTTATGCATATGTATGGGTTGCATTTTTGTGTGCATCGTTCTGTACGAAGAGAGGGGCAAACATCATTGTAGATGCTCTTGCAAAGCTGTATCCGGCGCCTGTTCAAAAAGTTTTAGACTATCTTCAGTATATATTGGATGTTATCATGTCAGTTCTCATTGTATATGGCGGCTGCTTATATGTGAAGACCACTATTGCAGAGGGAACGGTTGGAATGACCGGGTTTCCATGTTGGATAGTATATTTGGCGCCAATCGCAGGCTTTGGTTTGAATATTGTCCGTGATGTTCAGAAGATTCTTGAAATAAACAAAAAATCAAAAGCTGTTCAGCCAGCAAATACATAATAGGGGGATAAAAAATGTTAGCGCTTATCTTTGTTTCATTTTTTGTAGTTTTACTCATTTTTGGATTTTCAATGACTCTTTCTTATGGTGCTGCTTTTATTATCCCTGCGTTTGCAACCGGATTCAGTCAGTACAACATGGAAAGCATTGTACAGTGGCTTTGCAGTGCAGCAGGAAAATCAACGTATGTAGCGATTGCCCTTTTCGTAGTTTCCGGCAATATTATGTCGCAGGGAAAACTTACGGAACAGATCTTTGCTTTCTTTCAGTATTTCCTTGGACGCAGTAAATCATGTATTCCGATTGTTGCAGTGCTGACGGCGATTTTCTATGGAATGATATCCGGATCGGGAATGGCGGTTGTCGCAGCAGTAGGAGCCATGGTGCTTCCTATGCTGATCGATTATGGTTATGATAAAGCGTTTTTTGCGGCGATGCTTGCAGCGGCAGGTTCATTAGGGCAGTTGATTCCGCCTTCTTCCGCAATTCTTCAGTATTGCGCAATGGCGGGAACGGATGAGACGAATATGTTTAAAGTCGGTGCAGTGATCGGTTTTACCTGTGCTGCTGCGCTTGTCATTATTACATTTATCCATTGCCGTAAGGATACCGGAGATATACAAAAATCTCAGGCGGCTTATGAGACGCTTAAGGCGGAGGGATTTGCAAAGGTAGTTGGCACTTCTATCTGGGGATTGCTTTCTCCGGTAATTATTCTTGGAGGTATCTTTACAGGACTGTTATCTGTAGTGGAAGCCGCCGCAGTGTCTGTTGTATATGCCTGCTTTGTATCACTGTTTATCTACAAATCCCTGGATTTGAAGGGATTGTGGGAGGCGTTTAAAGGCTCAGTAAAAAATGTGGCTTCTGTGGCAATGATGCTTGCGTTTGCTGTTGCATTTTCAAATCTGCTTGATGTGTTTAACGGCGGCGAAGTTATTGCAACGGCAATTACCGCTGTATTATCTACTCCGACTGCATTTGTAATTGCTTCTGTAGTTGTAATGTCCATTGGCATGATGTTTATGAACCCAATTGCGATTATTGTTCCGATTGTAGCGCCGATCGCAGCATCTTTTGGAATTGATCCGATGGTATACGGCGCTGGTATGGCCGGTATTGTAGCGATTGGTTCCCTTACACCGCCTTTTGGAGTATCCCTTTATATTATGTCACCGATTTCAAAGGTTCATCCGATGACTATTGCAAAGAAGGTGCTGCCGCTCTGGGGACTGATGACAGGCATCATTTTAATCTACATGCTTTTCCCGCAATTATCTACGTGGGCATATAAATAAAGGTAATAATTTTTGAGAAACTGATTGTAGATACGGTATAACAATATAAAAATATTAAGGAGAATTGAGATGGAATATAAGCATTTAGGAGGTTTGACTCCGGACGGAACGATTTATGTAAATGATGATATGGGAACTTTGGAAGCAATGCTGCCGCCCGGCCAATATGCGACTGCACATGCTCCGGCGCTGCTTGAACTGGAAAACGGAGATTTACTTTGCGCATGGTTCGCGGGTTCATTTGAAGGGAGTAAAGATATTAGTATTGTATGTGCAAGAAAGAATAAGGATGCGGATTATTGGGATGAACCGGTTCCTGTTTCTTATGATAATGAGAGAAGTGAACAGAATCCTTCCCTGTTTGCCGGGCCGGACGGAGCGGTATGGTGTATGTATACTGCGCAGCTTGACCGTGTGGAAGGGAAAGATAATATGCAGTTTACGTCTATTATCCGTTGCCAGAAATCATGGGACGGGGGACATACCTGGGGCGAGGCTGAAGTGATTTTTCCACAGGAAGGAAGCTTCTGCAGACAGCCGATTCAGGTTTTATCTGATGGACGATGGATTTTCGGAAACTGGGTTTGTGTAGATTCAGCGAATGGTCTTGAAGGAGACCCGACCATATTCCGTATTTCAGACGATCAGGGAAAAACATGGAAAACAGTAGAGATGCCGGAAAGTAATGGAGCTGTCCATGCCAATGTTGTGGAACTGGAACCCGGTAAGTTGATCTGTTTACTCAGGAGCCGTTTTGCGGACTATATATACATCAGTCACTCCGCAGATAATGGAGATAACTGGACAAAGCCGACGCCAACAATGCTTCCCAATAATAATTCTTCTATCAGCGCACTGAAGCTGCAGAGCGGAAGAGTTGCGATTGCATATAATCCAACGCACACACCGAATCCGGTATATGGTAAGGTGGCGTGGCCGGGATTAAGATGCCCGGTTGCAGTGGCTCTGTCTGAGGACGGTGGAAAAACCTTCCCGTTGGTTCGTTATATGGAGCGTGGAGAAGGCTTTATGGGTGATGAGAATACCACAAATAATAAACAGTATGAATACCCGTATCTGATGCAGGGGCGTGATGGGCGGCTTCATCTGGCATATGCTTATAAAAACCGTATCGGTGTGAAATATATCAGCTTCACAGAGGCAGATGTTATGGGGAAGAAGCGTGAAAAGGTAGGACTTTATAATCCGACGGCGGCACAGAGCAGATAGTAAGAGGAAATCAAAATGATTATTGACAGTATTGACAATATTATGTTTTATCAGGATATTCTTCCCAATCTTAAGGCTGGAATGGCTGCATTAAACAGTAAAAAGGAATGGAAACCCGGAAGATACGAATTTGAAGGTGGTTACTTTATGATTCAGGAAGGTGTGACCAAACCAATGGAAGAAGGTAGTTTTGAAACTCACCGGAAATATATTGATGTACAAATTCTATTAAAAGGGTGCGAAGAACTGGCGTGGAAAGACTGCAAAGATTTGACGACTGTGGTTTCCTACAATGCAGAAAAAGACCAGGAACGTCTGAATGGTTCGAAAGACCATGTAATGCTGATTTCAGAAGGAATGTTTTATGCAGTATTCCCGCAGGATGGACATAAAGCAATTTCGCATACGGACAATCAGCACAGTTATTTTAAGGTAGTTATGAAACTGCCGGTTAAAGAATAAGCAATAGATTTATATACATACGCCACAGTAAAGGCAAGGATTGGAGGATAATTATGGTAGAATTAATTCAGGGAATCATTGCGGCAATGCAGACCCCGATGAATGCAGATGGAAGTCTGAACGAGGTTGAAATGAGGAATCAGATTAACAGGGAAATTGAAGCCGGTGTGGATGCGGTCTTTTGTCTGGGAACCAATGGAGAGTTTTTTGTCCTGTCACTGGAAGAAAGAATCCGGGTTATGGAAATCTTTGTTGAAGAGACCCGAGGACGTGTTTCCGTATATGCAGGAACAGGATGTGTCAGTACAGAAGATACCATTTATTTATCTCAGTGTGCAAAGCGGATCGGGGTAGATGTCCTTTCGGTTATTACGCCATATTTTGCAGCGATCAGCCAGGAGGAATTATATGAACATTATAAAGCGGTTGCTGAGTCAGTGGATCTTCCTATTGTGATGTACAATATTCCTATGAGGACAGGTGTTACAATCGAACCTGAAACGGTTGGAAAGTTGGCTGATATTCCGAATATCGTTGGCGTTAAAGATTCCAGCGGGAAGTTTGAACTGATTCAATCCTATATTGAGGCAACTAAAGATAAAGAATTTGCGGTTCTTTCAGGAAATGATGCGTTGATTCTGGATACATTAAAAGCGGGTGGAACCGGCGGTATTACAGCAATTTCCAATATTCTTCCTGAAATCATGGTAAGCATTTATCAGAAATACAAGGCAGGAGATGAAGAAGGAGCAAGAGAGGCTCAAAATTCGATTGCTCCGATTCGGGCTTGCTTCAAATATGGAAATCCGAACTCCATTGTAAAGATTGCCACTAATCTGATGGGGCATCCTGTTGGACCTTGTAGAAGACCGTTTGGTCTTGTGTCAGACGAAGCAAGGCAGGCTATTGAGGAATGTATCCATACCCATTACGCACAGTATATGAAATAACGCATTTACTTTTAGTATATACGCTGATAACAAATCGGAGATTCACAGTCAAGGCTTTCAGGGTTATAATAGGAGCAGAAATCAATAATACGGGTAAAAAGGAGGAACCTAAAAATGAAACCAGAGGATGTAAGTGTATTCCCGGTCGGAGGGAAAAATGAAGCGTTTGCAAGCTATTTTACAGGGCAGAGTTATCTGAACATGCTCACCACGGAGGGCGTTCCCATTGGCAATGTGACTTTTGAACCGGGCTGCCGGAATAACTGGCATATCCATCATGCCGGGAAAGGCGGCGGGCAGATTCTCCTTTGCACTGCCGGACGAGGATATTATCAGGAATGGGGCAAAGAGGCGCAGGAACTCCATCCCGGAAGTGTAGTAGTCATTCCTGCGGAGGTGAAACACTGGCATGGGGCGGCACCGGATAGCTGGTTTGCTCATTTGGCTGTTGAGGTTCCCGGAGAAGAAACGAGAACCGAGTGGTGCGAAGCAGTATCGGATGAAGAATACGGGAAATTAAAATAGAGTTAACCGCAAAGAAAGAGAGGATATCAAAATGGCAAAAAAACAAACGGCAGGAAGAGACAGACTGGGAACTCTGGCTCCCAAATTTGCGGAACTGAACGACGATGTATTGTTCGGAGAGGTTTGGTCGAGAGAAGAGCAGCTTTCCGCAAGGGATCGAAGTATGATTACGATTGCGGCGCTGTTTTCAGCAGGGCTGTACCCCCAGCTTAAGTCTCATCTGGCACTCGGAAAGGAACATGGAATTACAAAAGAAGAAGCAGTGGAAATTGTGACGCAGTTGGCATTTTACTGCGGATGGCCGAAGGCATGGAGCGCATTCCCGCTGATTCAGGAAGTGTATGATGAGGAAGCAAAATGAGTATTTTATGAATCGTTTGTTTTCCTGATCCAGAGTGTGTTTGAAAATTGCTTTCTGCAAGATGTATCCCACATAACGGGGGATGCAGATTGCGGGAATGAATTTTCAAACATACTCCAGAGAGCAGCGCCGGAAAAGTGGATACTGGTTATTGTGAATTTTTTGCTTTGTAATTTTCTCCCCAATCCCACATAGCATCTAGAATGGGCTTGAGACTGTAACCAAGCTCTGTCAGCGTGTATTCTACATGGGGAGGAACCTCCGGGAAAACGGTACGGGTCACCAGACCGCTTTCTTCCATCTGGCGAAGCTGCGCAGTCAGAACCTTCTGCGTTACATGCCCGATGGATTTTTTTAATTCTCCGAATCGTTTGGTTCCGGGTAATAAATCCCGCAGAATCAATACTTTCCATTTATCACTGATTAAGGTTAAAGTCGTCTCTACCGGACAATCCGGTAATGTCTTTGCCGGTTTATCGGCAATTTCTTTTGTGGTTTCCATGTAAGGCACTCCCTTTATAGTATCTTATAAGTAACTATGGCACAATATTGTGCTTACTTTACAAAATGGCTGTACGGTTTTATTATAGAATCATCAGGAAGGAAAAGCAAGCGATTCCGAACAGAAAAGAGGAACATGGTTTACTGAAAGGAGTGCTTCAAATGCAGACAAAATACAGGAGGTGGGAAGATATGAACCAGCAGGAGCGGAGAATCTATTTAGTTCAGGAGCTGTTAAGAGAAAATAAAGTATACAGTGAAATGAAAATTCCGGAAATATCATGGCAGCAAAAACAGCTTTTGCGCGGGCTTATGAATATCCGGATGCCCGGACCTATAGGAGAAGAATTTTTAAAAATACAGGATGAGTATCTTCAGGAAGAAATAAGACAAAAAGGAATCACGGAAACAGACAGTCTTGTTCCGGTTCAGGATGGAATCTATGTCTGGCAGGGAGACATTACCACACTGCGGTGCGACGCCATTGTCAACGCCGCCAACAGCCAGATGCTGGGCTGTTTCCGCCCGAACCATGGCTGTATCGACAATGCCATCCATACCTTTTCCGGCATACAGCTTCGGGCGGCCTGTGCGGAGCTGATGGAGGAACAGGGACACGAAGAAAAAACAGGGGGAGCCAAGATCACTCCGGCATTTAATCTGCCATGTAAGTATGTTCTTCACACCGTCGGGCCGATCATCCGGGGAAAACTTACCGAAAAAGATAAAAAGCTGCTGGCTTCCTGCTATCGTTCCTGTCTGGAGCTTGCAGAGAAAAATCAGGTAAAAAGCATTGCTTTCTGCTGTATTTCAACGGGAGAATTTCACTTTCCCAATGATAAGGCGGCGGAAATTGCAGTCCGCACCGTAAAGGAATACAGAAGGCAGACGCAGAGCAGAATGGAGGTCATATTCAATGTTTTCAAAGATTTGGACAAAGAAATCTACAGAAAGCTGCTCACAGCAGATTGAACGATTGCAGACGGAATTTCAGCAGGCGGACGCCGTGCTGATCGGCGCAGGCTCCGGGCTTTCCGCTTCTGCCGGATTTACTTACAGCGGGGAACGTTTTCAGGAATATTTTGGAGATTTTGCAGAAAAGTATGGAATCCGTGATATGTATTCCGGCGGATTTTACCCGTATTCGTCTCTTGAAGAATATTGGGCATGGTGGAGCCGTCATATTTATTATAACCGCTATGTGGATATTCCGAAGCCGGTCTATCAGAAACTGCTGGAGATTGTGAAAGATAAAGACTATTTCGTACTCACAACGAATGTGGATCACTGCTTTCAGAAAGCAGGATTTGACAAAAAGAGATTGTTTTATACCCAGGGAGATTATGGGCTTTGGCAATGCTCCGAGCCATGCCATGAAAAGACATACGACAACGAAGAACCTGTCCTGCAAATGCTGAAGGAACAAAGAGATATGCGGATTCCGTCAGAACTGGTTCCGCGCTGCCCCGTCTGCGGAAAACCAATGACCATGAATCTGCGCTGCGATAATACCTTTGTGCAGGACGAAGGCTGGTATGCGGCGCAGGACAGATATTCAGATTTCCTGCGCCGGCATAAAGGAATGAAAGTTCTTTACCTTGAATTAGGGGTTGGAGCCAACACTCCGGTGATTATCAAATATCCATTTTGGAAAATGACGGCAGAGAATCCGAAGGCCAGTTATGTTTGCATTAACTATCAGGAAGCATATGCTCCCCGTGAAATTTGGAGTTCTGCATTTTGTATTGAAAATGATATTGGAAAAGTCTTAAATGAAGTAGTAGTATGCGCATGAATCATAGTGCATTGCCGAATTGGCATTGTACTTTTCCGGGTTTATCCTTTACAATGTAATTGGAAGTAAGAAAACAGAAAATCCTTTTTACTACAACTACAATGCAAACAGGAGGAATCTATGGTGAAACGAAAAAACAGAGTTCTTTGTCTCCTTTTGGGCGCTGCCCTGCTGGCTTCTGTTTTAGTCGGCTGCGGCAGCAGCGGTACGGGCAGCAGCGAGCGTTCGGATGTTTCTCAGCCGCAGAGTGAAACACAGGAAAATGAATCGGAGACTTCACAGACTGCCCAGAAGGCAGTGCCGGGAGAAAGTATTGTAACCAACGGCGGCGAAGTGATTTCTTTGTCCTCCCTGGAGCATCGGGATGAGGCTTCTGATGCCGTTGTTTACTATACCTCAGACATCAGCGCTCAGGCTATGCTGGATATTTATGCGGCCCTCGGCGTGGAACTGACGGGAGACAATATCGCGGTAAAACTCTCTACCGGGGAACCGCCCGCCAGCAATTATCTTGACCCCAACCTGATTGCCGATCTGGTTCATCAGGTGGACGGAACTATCGTGGAAAATAATACGGCTTACGGCGGTCAGCGTTCCAGTACCGCCATGCACTATCAGGTGGCGGAAGATCATGG
>JAUNGB010000094.1 GCA_030524715.1 Eubacteriales bacterium
GCATGGTGCGCTCCGTTGATCTTGCCCGACACATGGGGTTCTCCAAACCGAGTATCAGCCATGCGGTAAAGGTTTTGCGGGAAGGCGGCTTTTTAACAATGGATGAAGATGGATATCTCCATCTGACCGACATAGGTAAAGAAGTAGCAGATAACATCTACGAGAAGCACCTGTTCTTTACAAACGGTTTAATAGAGCTTGGCGTTGATCCGGCGTAGGCCGAAGAGGATGCCTGTAAAATTGAACATATCATTAGCGATGAAAGTTATCAGAAACTGAAAGAAGCAAAGCGGAGGTAAAAGCCTATGATAAATATTCTTGTCACCCAGTCCAGGGAGGAGGATGGAATTCTGCAAGAGGTCGTAGACTTCTTATCCTCAAGGACGCAGTGCCAGGTTACGCATTTAACATCCTCTCCCCAAGTGTTAAAATTTCCCGGTTTGGAAATCCATCTGAATGAGCAGACGGTCTATCGAGATGGCGTGTTGGTGCCTATGACATACCATGAGCTTTTTACCCTTGCCTACTTAGCATCCCATCCCGGATGGGTATTTAGTAAGGCACAAATCTATGAGGCAGTGTGGAAAGAGGCTGGTGGGAATTGCGAGGGCGCGGTAACGAACATCATCAGTCAGCTGCGTCACAAACTGAATCCGGACAATCCGAAGGAAGGCTATATCCGCACTGTGGTCAACAGCGGATATAGGTTTGAAGGAGAACTATGAATAGGGACAGCCTGTGGAGCTGTTCCTGTTTATGCGAAGAAATAACATTTACACATAGTAGTGTCTGATTTCACGAAGTATCGGGCTTGAAAACGGTCCGATGGTACATTATGTGGTAGAAAAGCCCGAAATAAGCCCTATATGTGGGAAAAATCCAGCTCATGCAGAAATCAGAGTACATAAAATTTGTGTGTTTCTTGGACGAACGGTTCATACTCATGGAAAAATAAAAGGGTGGGGTAAACTTCTGAAAAAGAAGCCCCACCTTTTTGCAAAAGAGGATTTGAGTGGATATTAGCTAACTTCAGCGGAAAATTCGAGATGGGGACATAGAAACGGTGGTTAGGAGGGAATACATATGTATGAATTAGTGCAAGTCGGTGCGAAAAGCTATTATATCAACTGCCCTGCGAAAATCGGTGTTTATCTTGCGGATGAGCATCATGTTTATTTGATTGACAGCGGAAATGACAAAGACGCGGGAAGAAAAGTACGGCAGATTTTAGAGAAAAATGACTGGAAACTAAAGGGGATTTTGAATACGCATTCTAATGCAGACCATATTGGGGGCAACCGTTATTTGCAGAATCAAACCGGCTGCATTGTTTTCTCCGGAGGGATTGAAGCGGCATTTACACAGTATCCAATTCTGGAACCCTCTTTCTTATACGGGGTATATCCGTGCAAGGATCTGCGCCATAAATTTTTGCTGGCACAAGAGAGCAATGTAACTTCCTTTTCTGATGGAAACTTTCCAAAGGAAATTGAAATCGTTCCTTTGCCGGGACACTTTTTTGATATGGTTGGCTTCCGTACCCCAGACCAGACGGTATTCCTTGCGGATTGTATCAGCAGCAGGGAAACACTTGAAAAGTATGCAATTTCTTTTATTTATGATGTTGAGGCATATCTGAAAACGCTGGATAAAGTAGAAACTATGAAAGCGACTATGTTCGTTCCAGCCCATGCAGAAGCCAGTGCTGATGTGAGGGAGCTTATTCAGTATAACCGTAAAAAGATTTACGAAGTGGCTGTCTGCCTGCGGGAAATTTGCAGTGAAGCAATGACTTTTGAACAGGTGCTACAAAGAGTATTTAACCGTTATGGGCTTGTAATGAACTTTGAACAATATGTTTTAGTAGGAAGTACAGTGCGCTCGTATCTTTCTTGGTTAAAGGATAAAGGGGAAATGAATGTGGATTTCCAAAACAACCAGTTGCTTTGGAAGTCTGTATGAGTATTTGATGCCTTCTGCCTATTGACTCAGTATTCCGGTTGGGCGCTTTCTCCGGAACAGATTTATGGAGCCCTTTGGAAGGAAAGCGAGATTGGTTGTGAGCGTGTGGTCTATAATGTGATTTGCCAGATTAGAAGGAAACTGAAGAACCCGGATATGATCCAGACGGTTATCGGGAGAGGATATAAGTTTGTGGGGTAAGTAATCCCTCGGAGTAGTGAAAAGAACTGTTCCGGGGGATTTTATCGTATCTATTTGAACTGCTTGGAAAGCAAAGTCAGAGATCCAGAGCATTGTGGAGCAGCGGTGACGAGTATGATTAGCCAGTTCAGATGTAAGAACGGTGATGGGTATATAGAAACGGTGGCAGGGAATGGGTATAGGTTTGTGAGATAGAGCAGTTCTTTATGTTAAATATTTTTTTAATGGTAAAAATGAATGAATAATATTCATTGACTTTTTCAAAATATAGTGCTATGATCTTATCGAAAGGAGAAGTTATATCATGGCGAATGAAAAGCAAAAATCGAAAAAAGCCTTTAATCAACAGGCGGCAACTTATGACCAGGACATGAGAGGGCAACACGCCCGATCTTTGTACCCAATCCTATTGGAAAAACTATCAGATATTTCCTATCACTCAGCGTTGGATTTAGGATGTGGCACAGGGGAAATGATAAAAAGGATTTTAGAGCAGGATGCTCAAAAAGCATTGACTGGGATTGACCTATCAGAAAAAATGTTGAAAATTGCTAAAGGAAAATTAAATGGCCGTGCAAAGTTACTTTTAGGAGACAGTGAGCATTTACCCTTTCAGGATGGAACATTTGATGTTGTATATTGCAACGATTCATTCCACCATTATCCTGCCCCGGAAAATGTACTGGCAGAGGTAAAGCGGGTTTTGAAAACAGGTGGGCTCTTTTTAATGGGCGATTGCTGGCAACCTTTTATTGGACGGACAATTATGAATTTTTACATGAAACACAGTAACGAAGGTGATGTGAAAATCTATTCCGAACAGGAAATTCGCTTTATGTTTGAGAAGTATTTCATAAATGTCCAGTGGGAGCAGGCAGGAAAAACCGCTTGTATTGCCTGGGGAGAAAAATCTGACCTTTGAATGATTGATATTCACTCATTGACTTTTTTATCTGAAATGCTATTTTATTAGGAGGAGGCGAAATCATGCGTATTACGAAAGACCCACAGGAGCGAAAGCAAGAAATTCTTGAAACAGCCATGTGGTTATTTCAAGAAAAAGGATATGAGAAAACATCTATCTCTGATATTGCAAAAGCAATCGGAGTTGCACAAGGCTTATGTTATCGGTATTTCCCATCAAAGGAAGCTCTTTTCGATGAAGTGGTGGATCAGTATGCGACAATGCAGGTGCAGGCTCTTTCTGCCACGGTTAAGAAAGATATGACGCTCAAACAGATTCTTGAAGGGCTGCCTGCCACTGTTGAAACTGACGATGATGCCTATTACCAGCTATTCCATGGAGTGGAAAACCCAAAATTTCACGATCAGCTATCATTAAAAGTTTGTGAAAAACTGGTGCCTGTTGTAACTAAGCTACTTGAGACTGCGCAGGCTAACGGAGAAATCCATATTGACGATATAGAAGCTGCCGCATATTTTTGTGTTTACGGACAGCTTGGAATTTTGTTGGGCAATAGTGCTGATGCGGAAGAACAGGGAAAGCGGATTCGTACTTTTTTGCTTTATGCTTTGAGACTTTGAAATGTTTCCTTGCTAAAGCGGGAAAAATATTTGAATAATCTTTACTTAATAGGCCACCATTCGTGTGGTCAAAAAAATTTTATTTATATGAATGAAATTCATTCATTAAAAGGAGGAGTAAATATGTCAAATAATGTTGATTTTATCGGTGGAAACACTAAACGTTGCTTATTTGCTATGTCCATGCCTATGATTGCGGCTATGTTTTTGAACATGATGTATAACCTTGTTGATAGTCTTTGGATTGGTAATTTATTGGGTGAGACAGCATATGCGGCACTTACTAATTCGACCTCTATTGTTCTGATCTTAACCTCTATTGCTATGGGATCAACAAACGGTATTTCCATTCTGCTTTCACATGCAATCGGAGCGAAAGATAAAATGCGGGTAGAAAGTTTAGTTGCTACTTCCTTTATTGTGTCAGTTATTTTTTCTCTGCTTGTAACTGCCGGGCTGGAAATCACTCTGCCTGCGATTCTAAGAGCATTAAACACCCCAACAGAAACCTATGATATGGCATATGGATATTTAGCAATTTATGTGGTTGGTTATCTTGCAGTATATCTATATTTGTATTTTACTGCAGTTTTACGAAGCTTTGGTGATTCTATGTTTCAGGCGATTGCCATGTTGGTATCAACAGTTTTGAACGCTATTCTTGATCCAATTTTTATTCAACTTATCGGATTCCATGGAGCTGCTATTGCAACACTTCTCTCACAAGGAATTTGTCTCATTTTTATGCTTATCTATTTGAAACAAAAAAAACTATTTGCGTTCCGTATTTCCTGCTTTGAAAGATCTGATATTTTGCCTTTGATCCAGAAGGCAATTCCATCAGTGATCCAGCAGAGCATTCCAGCTGTAAGCACTACTTTTTTAACTGCTCTTGTCAGTTTATATAGTATTAATGCAATCGCCGCCTATGGCATTACCGGTAAACTGGAGACAATTCTATTTTACCCCGCCATGGCGCTGAATATGGTATTGACGACCATTGTGGGGCAGTGTGCCGGAGCAAAACGTATTGACAGGGCAAAGGATTATCTGAAATGTGCTTTAAGGTATGGGGGAGGATTGTTGGTTATCTTATCTATTCTGGTAGTTATGTTTTCTAAACAGTTATCCGGATTGTTTGTAAGAAGCTCTGATGTAGCCGCTATTGTACGAACCTATTTTCTTATTGTAGGAATTGGCTATGTATTGAATACTGTTACAAACTGCCATTTAGGTCTTATGAATGGCTTAGGAAAGCCATCCAAGAGTATGTTGTTAATGATTTTTTATTACATTATCGTCCGTATGCCTTTGGCATATTTGCTTTCTTATTTGGGATTTGGATTGGATGGAATCTGGTTTGCGGTTTTAGTGAGTCACATTATTGCCAGTATAGCTGCGGTTATTATTGGCGTAAGTAGCCTGCGCTAGTGAAAGAAAAAATTTATGCGATCAAGAAAGGGCAACGCAGAGCCGATAACCTTTGCTTGCCAGATTGTTGGCTCCGCCATTTTAATGGGCTTATGATTCAACGCGCAAGGGAGGTAGTTATAAATGTTTTTACAAATGAATATTAAACGGAAGCCCGTCATCCAACGAGGTAATCTTACCATTGACCCGCAGTGCTGTACGGTCACATTGGCCGGAGAGGAAATTAGTCTGTATCCTAAAGAATTCGATGTCCTCTTCCTATTGACACAGTATCCCGGCTGGGTGCTTTCTCCGGAACAGATTTATGGAGCCATTTGGAAGGAAAGCGAGATTGGCTGTGAGCGTGTGGTCTATAACGTGATTTGCCAGCTCAGAAGGAAATTGAAGAACCCGGATATGATCCAGACGGTGATTGGGCGAGGATATAAGTTTGTGGGGTAAGGTAATGTCTCGGAGCATACGAAAAAGAGAGCCCTAAAGCGGTATCAAGCCGCTTTAGGACTTTTTCTATGGAAATTATTGAGTTTCTATTTTTTCTTTCACTGAACAAATCCATGTTTCGATTGCCTGGGCCAGTATTAACTGCTGCTGCAAAACGGCCATTCCAGTTTCAGGTATTTCTGGAACATTTTCTTTGGCAAGAATATTCTCCTCTAAGTATGATTTCAGAATTTTTACATTTTCCTCAATATTGGATAAACAGGACTTCTGTTTTTCTATTGGAAGGTTGTCCAGATTAACAATGACAGCATTAAAATCCAAAAAAATACTGATTGGTTTACAAGAAATTTCCATCATAAGTTTCTCAAATTGCCGTTCGCCGGATTCCGTCAATGAATACACCGCCTTTTCAGGCATTTTCCCTTCCTTGACGGTCACACCTTTGATAAGACCCTTTTCTTCCAGCTGAATAACTTTTTTGTAAATAGAGGGGGTACTGATTTTTACCCATCTTGATATATTGCGGTATTCAACCAATTTCTGGATATCATAAGCGCTTAATGATTCTTTTTTTAACATTCCCAACACGATCAAATCTATTGTTGCCATAATTTCTCCCTTTATGAGTGCCTTTATACTACTGTAATTTATACTAATTTATTTCGTTGAGAGTGTCAAGAGAAAAATTCAACAGAGTGATATAAATTATAGTAATAATCCTGTTGACAGATACTATAATTTATAGTAGTATAATTGCTGTGCGATTTTACTATAAATTATAGCACGATAATTTATACTATCAGTATGAAAGGAGTATTTCAATGAAAGAACGTAACAACAAAATGGAACTCTTGGGGAGCGCACCTGTTCCAAAAGCACTTATGGCACTTGGTATTCCGATTATGATCGGTATGTTGATTAACGCCCTGTATAATTTGGTAGATGCCTACTTTGTAGGAGGACTGGGAGAAAGTCAAATGGGTGCGATTTCGATTGTGTTTCCACTGGGGCAAGTGGTTGTAGGATTAGGTCTGATGTTTGGTAATGGAGCTGCATCTTATCTTTCAAGGCTGCTAGGACGTGGAGACAAAGATACTGCGAATAAGGTCGCAAGTACAGCGCTGTATAGCAGTGTTTTAGTTGGGGCAATTATCATTATTCTTGCGACTATCTTCCTGAAACCGATTTTAACGCTATTAGGAGCAACCGATACGATCATGCCTTATGCGCTGACATACGCGAGGATTTATGTGATTTCATGTATTTTCAATGTGTTTAACGTGGCTATGAATAATATAGTCACAAGCGAAGGGGCAGCGAAAACAACGATGTGTGCCTTGCTGTTGGGAGCCATATTGAATATTGGTTTGGATCCGATCTTCATTTATGTACTTGAAATGGGAGTTGCCGGAGCTGCTATTGCTACAGCTATTTCGCAGTTTGTTTCTACACTTGTTTATTTGAACTATGTATTACGGAAAAAGAGTGCATTTACTTTCAGTGTAAGAGAGGTTGCTCCCACAAAACAAATGATGGCAGAAATATTGAAAATAGGTGTTCCAACGCTGACGTTCCAGCTTCTTACCAGTCTTTCTATTGCACTGATTAATCGGGCCGCGAATGGGTATGGGGATGCCGTGATTGCTGGAATGGGAGCTGTTACCAGAGTTACATCAATGGGAACATTGGTGGTATTTGGCTTCTTAAAAGGATTCCAGCCGATTGCAGGATTTAGTTATGGGGCGAAGAAGTTTGACCGTTTGCAGGAGGCTATAAAAACATCAATCCTGTGGTCAACGATTTTCTGTGTAATTGTAGGATTGCTAATGGCCGTATTTTCCACACAAATTATTTCCCAGTTTACAGACGGCAATGCAGAGATGATTTCTGTCGGTCAAAGATCACTCATAGCGAATGGTTTTTCATTCATGCTGTTTGGATTTTATACAGTTTATTCCTCTTTGTTCCTTGCGCTTGGCAAAGGTACAGCAGGATTTATTCTTGGTGCTTGCAGACAAGGGATCTGCTTCGTCCCGGTTATTCTGATCCTTCCGGCGCTTTGGGGACTCAATGGCATTCTTTACGCACAGCCGATTGCAGATGTAATTTCTGCGGTGATTACAGTATTTATGGCATTGCATCTCCATAAGGAATTATCTGCGGAAAAGGTAAAGATGATTTCTATGGAACAGAAGAATTTTTAAACGGGAATAGGAAATTAGTAGTAGAAGGAGGGTGTCAATGTTGCTACAAATGAATATCAAACGGAAGCCCATCATCCAGCGTGGGAACCTTACCATCGATCCGCAGTGCTGTACGGTTCGATTGGCCGGAGAGGAAATTGATCTTTATCCCAAAGAATTTGATGTCCTCTGCCTATTGACACAGTATCCCGGTTGGGTGCTTTCTCCTGAACAGATTTACGATGCCATTTGGAAGGAGAGTGTGACTGGCTGTGAGCGTGTGGTCTATAACGTGATTTGCCAGCTCAGGAGGAAATTGAAGAACCCGGATATGATCCAGACGGTCATCGGGAGAGGATATAAGTTTGTGGGATAAATAAAGGCAGAGGCGGTTGCTTCATATGAGCGACTGGCCTCTGATTTTGGTTATTCTTAAATTTCTGTGTACTCCACCTAAACTCCACCTTTGCATGGTATACTTGGTGCAGGAGGTGATACAGTTGCAGAAAAATATTTTAATTATTGAAGATGAAAAACATATACAGAATATTTTAAAGGCGTTTTTAGAGGACGCAGGCTACCAGATTACCCTTGCTGATGACGGGATGGAGGGAATTGCAGCATTTCATAGGGCTGAGTATGATCTGGTACTGTTGGATATTATGATGCCGAAGCTGGATGGGTACATGGTGTGCGAGATGATCCGAAAAGAGAGTAGTACGCCAATAATCTTGCTGACTGCCTTGGACGATGAGGAGAGCCAGATGAAAGGATTTGATCTGCTGGCCGACGACTACATCACCAAGCCCTTTTCGATGCCCCTTGTCCTCCGCCTGATCGAGGCGGTGCTGCGGCGCACAAAAAATGCAGAGGCAAACAACAATATTCTGACTTACCGTGGAATCCAGTTGGATACGGAAAACTATAAAATATTTGTATCTGGGAAAGAAGTTATATTAACTGCCCGTGAGTTTGAAATTTTGCGTTTATTCATGGAAAATCAAGGACGGGTGTTCACGAGGGAGCAGCTTCTGGACATCATTTGGAACTATGACTATATGGGTGACGATAAAATCATCAATACTCACATTAAGAATATCCGCAAGAAGCTAGGTGTGGAATGTATCGAAACAATCAGAGGGGTGGGATACCGAATTGATAAAGAAAATTAAAAGCAGTCTGTGGCTGAAAATATTTCTTGTGCAGGCAGTGCTATTGTTCTCCGTCAGCTTTCTGCTTTATGGCATCGTCATGACAGTTATGCCAGCAAGCTATGAGAATTTGGCTGACAAAAAAATAAAAAGTAATACGGAGCAGTTGATTCAGCAACTAGAAAACAGCACTGTGGATGAAGCTTCAGGGCTGCTTTATAATTTTTGTATTAACAACAATGTTTCTGTTTGTTTGGAAGGTGGAGATACAAAATTATCTTATGGAACATCTGGTGTATTGAATGGGGCAGATACAGAAGATCAATCCGCAATGACTGTTGAAATTGAAAGTGGTGTCGAAATTAAACTTCTCGGGAGTGATACAACTTATGTGCTTACGATTTCCACGACTAGACAAATCGCTCAGAATATCACACAGTCTTTTTGGAACCTTCTTCCAATTATCAGTGTAGTAATTCTAGTGATTTCCTTAGTCAGCGCATATTTTGTTTCCCATTTTCTAACTAAGCCGATTCTTGAAATAAGTGAAATTTCAAATCGATTTACGGTACTGGATTTATCATGTCAGTGTAAGACCAACCGGACAGATGAAATTGGTGTACTGTCCTGCAATCTGAATACAATGGCAGTACGCCTGGATAAAGCATTGAAGAAGTTAACTAAAGCTAATGAAAAATTACAGACTGACATCGAACGGGAACGCCAGCAGGAAAAGCTGCGTGTAGACTTTTTCCGCGCGGTGTCCCATGAACTGAAAACACCAATCACTGTCCTAAAGGGTGAATTGGAGGGAATGATCTATCAGGTAGGTGAATACAAAGACCGGGATGCCCATCTGCGTGAATCGATGTGTACTGTCAATGAAATGGAGCGGTTGGTAAAAGAAATTCTGTCGGCCTCCCGTATGGCTGGAAGTGATTTTAACCTGACTATTTCTGAAATTGATCTGAGTGAGCTTGTTCGTCAGTGTTGTCGTAAATGGCAAGGAGCTGCAGAGGACAAAGGCCTGGGGTTTCTTTCAGACATTGAGGATATCTGTATTTGCCATGGCGATATGGCACTACTGCAAAAAGCAATATCAAATATCATCGGCAATGCAGTCACACATTCGCCGGAGAAGGAAAAAGTGACAGTTTCTCTGAAGGACAACACTTTGCAGGTCATCAATAGCGGTGCCTGGATACCGAACACCGATCTGTGCCAGGTCTTTGAACCATTTTACCGGGCAGACCCATCACACAGCCGGGGAACCGGAGGCAGCGGGTTAGGTCTGTATATCGTAAAAACGATCCTTGACCGGCATGAATTGAAATATAGCATGGAGAATACCGAACAAGGCGTTTGCTTCACAGTCCTTTTTTGAGAACCTTACAGCCGGAAAATTGAAAAGATACGGCGAGGGCCAGATTGCTCATAAAGCGGTCCGGCCCTCAAACTTTATCTGAAATACCCCTCAGCTTCACCGGAACTCCACTTTTCTCGGATATATTGTAGCTGGAATGAAAAGCAAGGAGGACTTGGATATATGTTGTTGCAGGTGAAACATATTAAAAAATATTATGGAACGGGTCAGAACCGTACTACGGCATTGAGAGATGTTAGTTTTGATGTAGAAAAAGGTGATTTCATTAGTATCATGGGTGCCTCTGGTTCTGGAAAAACGACATTACTAAATTGTCTGTCAACAATAGACACCGCAAGCAGCGGCGAGGTAATTCTGGATGGCAGGGACATCACAAAACTTCCTGAAAAGGATGTGGCTGCATTCCGAAGGGAAAATCTTGGTTTTATCTTTCAGGATTCCAATCTTCTGGATACATTGACAATGGAAGAAAACATAGGGCTTTCCCTAACCATCAAACAACTTGCTCCTGATGATGTGGATAGAAGGACAAAAGAGATAGCAGAAAAATTGGGGATTTCAGAAACTATGAAAAAGTTTCCCTATCAGGTATCCGGCGGACAAAAACAGCGCTGTGCGGCTGCACGTGCTGTTGTCACAAATCCCAAGTTGGTCTTGGCTGATGAGCCGACCGGGGCTTTAGACTCGAAATCTGCGAAAACACTGATGGAACTACTGTCAAAACTCAACAAGACATTGGACACAACGATTCTATTAGTAACACATGACTCGTTGGCCGCCAGCTATGCTAACCGGATACTATTTTTACGAGACGGCAAGATTTTCTACGAGCTAAATAAGGGGACAAAGGCAAATCAAGACTTTTATCATAATATTCTGAGGGTACTTTCTGAAATGGGAGGCGAGAATCCGTTATGCTAGAAAAGCTTTCATTGAGGAATGCAAGGAGGCAGGCAAAAGAATATGTTTTGTACTTTATTACGTTAGTAATAGCCGCAGCGATGCTGTATTCTTTTAACTCTTTTATATTTTCAGAGACATTCACCCAATTAACAACGCTGCTCTCAGAAAATGATAGCAATGGTTCAATGATAACGGTTATATTTTATTCTGTTCTTATTGTTTTTGTAGTAAGCTGGCTTGTTTCCTACATGATGAATTTCATGCTACAGAAGCGGAGTAGAGAATTTGCAACCTATATGCTTTTGGGAATTGAGAAACGGGAAATTTGTGTCATATATTTTCGGGAAAATGTTTTAATCGGCAGTGTTTCTCTGATTTTTGGTATTCTGGCTGGTTGCGTGGTATCAGCACTATTACAGACCTTTTTTGGATCTGTATACGGTGGAAACTTTTCAATCTATGGGGACCTATCAACAAAAGCGGCCGCTTTGACTTGCCTCTATTTTGCGGTAATTTTTTTCTTGTCTCTATTAGGAAGTCAGAGAAAGCTAAACAGGATGAAACTGATTTCCTTACTTTACTATGAACGTCACAATGAGGTTCCCTATGTTAAAAATGCAGTCTTAGGCAGAGGATTGCTGATTGGATTTGTTCTGACCGGGATAGGAAGCGGCCTTATTTTTTATTTTCAGCCATTGGGGAACTATTGTGATATATTATTGGGCTTCGGAATGATGGCAATTTCCTGTTTTGCCTTTTTCATTGGTGGAATGGCTGTTTTGTATCATCGCCTTGAGGTGAATCGGAAGTGGGCATATCAAGGGAATCATCTGTTTATCTATAGGAATTTTGTTTCCCAGGCCAGAAAAAGCGCTCTTTCCTTCGGTATGATAGCGGCTGTGTTTGCCATTGGTATGGTGTTGATTAGTACTGGGGCATCTTATCATATAGCGGTAAACGAATTGACCGATCAGGAGTCGTTTGACCTGATGATTCTGCATATGAATGAAGAATTCGATTTTTCAGAGTACGCAGAATATCTTGAAAATACGGCGAAGGTCGATTCAAGCTATACCTATAATCTGTATACAACACGGAAACAGGATTATATCGAACTGCGTAATCAGGCATTGAGCGATTATTTTATCAGCAGGAGGTTGGAGGTAACACCGAAAGAATATCTGTATACGGAAAATCGTTTTGATACTTATATGAAGTATAGTGATTATTGCAGATTGCGGGAAATGCTAGGACTGGAGCAGGGAGAGATGGGAGAAAATCAGTATCTGATTCATTGTATGCCATATCTACGGGAACCTCTTGCTCAGGCTCTCCAGCAAACGGATGGACTGAAACTGTCGGGTTCTGTGTTGGTATATGCCGGAATCTACACAGAGAAGTTTTCCTTGTATGATGGATATGGTAACGGACAGGAGCTTTTGATTGTTGTTCCGGATGAATGTGTTTCCAATATGGATGTCCTCTATGGACTTTACACGGCAAATTTAGGTGAAGATGTAAATCTGAAATATCTGAAAGCTTTTTGTGATAGGTTTAATACATTAGAAATGATGGATGTGAACTATGTCGATGGAACAGTGTCGGACACAGAAAGCTATATGACGCGGCTTCCTTCATACTCGAAGGATTATCTCCATGGAAGGTATGTGCTGTTTGCGGAACGCATAGAAGTTATGCTGATACTGTCCCTGATTTATTTGGGAATAGTGTTGTTTGTTGCGGGGACAGTGATATTTTCTGTAAGGCTGTTAAGTGAGATTCGGGAGCAGATGAAGTATTACCGTATGCTTGGGATACTGGGCATGAACAGGAAACAGATCGTTAAGACACTGCGGAAACAGATACTGCTGAATTTTATCTTCTCGTTGATTGCGTACCTGCCATTGAGTATAGGAGTTGTATATATTACTTCAAGTATGATTATCAATCAGTATTTCTTAGTGCCGGTTTTTGATTCGATACTGGTTCCGATTGCTACGATACTCGGGGTTAGTGTTGGAGTGTTTCTGTTGATTTATGCCCTCTACGGAATTCTGGTGTTTTATATTGCAAAGAAGGAAATTTTAAAAGTGATTATATAAAATTTGGGGGCCGGATTGCTCACAAAGCAGCCCGATCCTCAAACTTTATCTGAAATACTCCTGGGTGGTTTCTTATATTAACACGTACAGAGAAAAATAAGAGCAGGGAAAAGGGGAATGGAGATAGTAGTTCCATTTGTATGGTATTGGTATTGTCATTTTTCGACATATTTTGTCGAACGATTTTTAAAATATTATACCGTTCATAACTCATCCATAACTCGTTCATAAGTCAATGTTTTATACTCAAAGAAATAAAATAAAAGCCAGACGCATGACGCAGAGCTATGTCATAGGAGAGGTGTATTTGAGGTGCATGATAATCAAAAAGATTCTTTGTGGGTACATTGCCCGGTATGTGGAGGGAAAACGCGGACAAAAGTATATGAGGATACGGTTCTGGTTAAATTTCCGCTCTACTGTCCAAAATGTAAGAGAGAGATTCGGATTGACGTAGTAAATCTGAAAATGGTATTGAGCAAATAAGGCGGTTATATAGGTGATGAGCCTGCATCCTGTTGGAATCAAACGATAGGACGCAGGCTCTTTTTATGTAGAGGCTATTTGATTTCTGTAGCGTGATCGGAACGTAATGCAGATAAGACCGCTTCGATAACAGGAAGTAGAGTAGAAGCCTCCTGTTCACTGCATTCTTCAATCAGAAACCGGAGCTGACGGATGGATGGGCTTTCCCGCTGCATTTCTGGGTTAAAAATTTCCCGGGCATCGATCCGAAGAGTGCGTACCAATGGGAAAAGTTTTTCTAACTTTGGATTTCCACGGTACTGTTCAATATTAATTACTGTACGCACATCGACATTACTTTTCTCGGCTACAGATTCCAGTGTGAGGCCCTGCTCGGATCGGGCTTTTTTAAAGGCATCGCCCACTGCCTGAACATAATCTTTCATTACATTTCACCTCAAATATATTCTACAATACATACTTTCTTGTTTTAATTCTTTGAAATACATGAAAAGCATGTACTGCACTGCTTATTGTGAAAGGAAAGAGAACTTGAAAACAGACTTAACTGCAAATAATGTCCAGGCGAATATGTATTTCAATGTCCGGTAGGGGAGAAGTATGCCCTTAAATATGTACTCCGATACACATTAACCTTTCAGCTGTCCGGATGGACTGGGTGCCGGTCACCGCCTCCGTTTCAATTCACTCGAAATTTGATGAATTGAAACGGAGGAAATTATGAGCTTTAATTATGCGCGTGAGAAACGCAAATTTGATAAAGAATGGGAGCAGCTGCAGATAGAATATCTAGCAGCGGGAATGGATGAAAAAACGATTGCCCAGATGAAAGAGTTTGACTGGAAATGGTTTTGCAGCAGGAGAGCCTATGACAATCATAACCAGCCGCTGCCGGATGGCGAGGATTTTTCGGAAGGAGGAAATGCAATTCTTTTCCGCAAATTTTCAAGTTTATCTGCAGAACTTGATTTGCAGAATATTTCAGAGAGATACGATTGGGTACAGGAAATTGAGGATGAAACAGTACATCAGCGGTTGAAATCTTTGGGGAACAAGGATTTGGAACTCCTTACCCTGATTGCGATGGAGGGATACACACAGGCTGAGGTTGCGAGACTGTGGAAATGCTCCCGAAGTGCAGTTACTCAAAGAATGAAAAAGATCAGAAAAATTTTGGGAGATGCTTAACAAATTACTGCTTTTCGATGCCTACATAGTGAAGGATTTTTTGCACTTTCATGCACATTGAAAACAGAATACACGGTATTGCTGGTACAGAAATCCGTGTGATAGCGATGTAGAACCCGGCGCGAGGAGAGCAGTCTGGAGGAGGTGAAGGATACAGGCGGAAGGAGCGATGGACGGAAGTTTTAGACCTGGTGTGGCAGATCAGGCGCGATGACAGCACGGAGGAATAATGATACTTTCTCACGACCTCCCACAGACTAGAGGGGGAGCCCTGCGGCGCACGAGAAAAACGACGCTGCGGAGTTATGACAGCCCTGCCAGGGGCGACCGGCAATATCCCTGCCGTCAGGGGTGCGTGGCAAAAGTGACGGGATGATAAAACAAAATAAATGCGGCTGTACCAGCTTATGTTCATTTATTGGAAAAAGCTTTGGGTGCAGCTGTTTTTACATACTAACAAATGAAACGAAGTCTCTGCGAAGGGAGGAATCATCATGCGTGTATATTCACGGGGAGACTTATATTATGCAAACCTTAATCCGGTAGTTGGATCTGAACAGGCAGGATACCGCCCGGTATTGATTATTCAGAATAATACGGGAAATCGTTATGGGCGTACCGTAATTGTCGCTTCATTGAGCTGCCAGCTGGAACATAAACCCAAGCTGCCAACCCACTGCTATCTCCAAGCAGGCGATGCTTTAAAGAAACCGTCCGTTGTGTTGCTGGAACAGCTGCGTACAATAGATAAACAGCGGCTGGATAATTATATCGGTTCGTTGGATCAGAACTGTATGGAGAAAGTGGACCATGCGCTTGCGGTTAGTGTTGGTTTGTCTGGAAAAGGGATGAAATAGTAAATTCTTTATTATATGTAAGGGAACAGTTTTTTGCAAGGATGCGGATCAAGGATCGGCATCATGGACGGAATGCGATTGTGGCGGTATGATTACCGCATACAGTCGCTTTTCTAACAGGGGAGGTGACTGAGATAGAATCTCTGGAGAATGAAAAAAAGGTTTATGACGTTGAGGATATTCAGAAACTGCTTGGGATCGGCAGAAGTAAGGCATACGCTTATTTAGATGAGGTGTATGAGAAACAGGAGCCATTCCGGGTGATTAAGATTGGAAAGCTTTTCAGGGTGCCCAGACAATCTTTTGACAACTGGCTGGATAGAATCGGTTAAGGAAGGGTGACACAGTTGAAAAAAGACAATCCACAAAAAAGCAAATCTTTTTATGAAAATAACTCATGGTATCACCGGGTTAAGATACTGCAGGAGGATGGCACGGTTAGATACAGCAAAAAGGGCGGATTTGCAACCAGCAGGGAAGCAGATAAAAGCTACGATAAGTATGAAGCAGATTTTAAAAAAGCATACCGTGCCTATCAGATGGCCCATAAGGTAAATACGGAAGTAATGTTCAAGGATTACCTGATCTACTGGTTTGAAGAAGTATTTTCACAGCGGGTAGAGTCCACTACCCGCATGGTAGGGGCGTATGCAATTTATGACCTGATCTTGCCCCAGATGGAATACGATATTAAGGTGAAATACGTGAATGTGGAGTATCTGGATACGCTTCTGGAAAGAGTATCCAGAGCCAGCGCATCGGCAGGAAATAAGGGAAGGGAAATTCTGAACCTTGCGCTGAAGGAAGCAGCGATTGCCGGATATGTGAAAACCAATCCGGTGGCCGGAACAAAACCATATAAACGGCCGAAACCGAAAATAACGGTTCTGGGGAAAGAAAAGACCAAAGTATTGCTGAAGGCTGCCTCACAGAATAACTGGTATCTGGAAATTCTGCTTGCTTTATTCTGCGGGCTTCGGAAAGGGGAGATCATGGGGCTGAAATTCGGTGATTTCGATTTTGAGAAAAGTACAGTCTATATCAGCCGCCAGATTGCATCTGATCCGATCATAGAAAAAGGCAGTGGAAGCAAGATTAAAAAGTATGGATTGGTAGAGCGGGCACCAAAAACACCGAACAGCTACCGGACACTGCGGGTGCCGGAGGTAGTAATGCGGGAGGTAAGAAAACGCCGCCAGATTGTTGAAAATAATAAGATGAAATACGCAGAAGGTTATCAAGACAGAGACTATGTCTGCTGTCAGGAGAATGGGAAACTTCATAGTATGACGGCTATGAATAACGCGCTGACAAAGCTGTGCAGCCGGAATGGCCTGCCCCATGTGACAGTCCATGGACTCCGCCACATGTATGCGACGATTTTGATTGAGATGGAGGTGCCGATTGTTAAGATTTCTGCTCTGCTGGGGCACGGGTCGGTACATACTACCTTTGAGTATTATTGTGATGTGATGGACGAGAACGAAAATATCCTGGCATTTATGAATAACGCATTTGTGCCGGTGGCAGTATAGGAGGTGCAGCGTGAAATTAGATCTGAGCCTTCAACGGTACGTGGAATGGGAAGTATCAAATGTTATGCCGATAAAAGGAAAGTATGGATACCGTGTTTTCCTGAAATACATGGACGGTACGGTACGCCCGCAGCAGAAGGCAGGCTTTGAAACCGAAAAGGAAGCAAACGCAGCCCGGGATAAGACCATAGGTGAGCTTTACGCGGGAACTTATGTGGTCTATGCGAATGTACGGGTGAAAGAGTTCATGGAGTTTTGGGTAGAGGAAGATATCCGGAACCGTGTCGGAAGTAATGAGACGTATGAAACATACGCGAGTATCGCTTATAAGCATATTGTTCCGGTCCTTGGAGGTAAAAAGATGGTTGACATCAACCGGGGCGATGTGCAGAAGCTGTATAACGAGAAAACGGAATATTCGGTATCCGTAGCGCGTCTGGTGAAAACTGTAATGAATGTTTCCATGCGCTATGCAGTAGAAAAAAAGATCATTCCTGTCAGCCCGGCAGAAGGCATTAATCTGCCGAAAAAAGTGGAGAAAAAGCAGTACCATACCAGAAATATAGACACACAAAAGACACTGACAATGGAGCAGATACAGACTCTGCTGGAAGCCAGCAGGGATACGCCAATCCATATGCAGGTATTGTTTAATGTTTTGATGGGCCTGCGCAGGAGGGAAATCAATGGGGTAAAGTTTTCGGATGTAGATTATATCAACCGGACGCTGAGGGTACAGCGACAGCTGGGGAAGAAGCTTAATACAAAGAAAGAGGACTTTCCGCCGGAAACCTATGGAAAGCAGGAAGTAAGGCTGAAAACGCCATCCAGTTACCGGACGCTGCCGATTCCGGATTATGTGTTTGAGGCGATATTGGAGCAGCGGGAGAAATATGAGAGGAACAAGAGGAGAAGATCAACGGTTTTTGAGGATAATGGTTATATTTGCTGCTCTACAACAGGAAAGCCACGAAGCAAAGACTTTCATTGGTCGCATTATAAAAAATTGCTGAAAGATAATGATTTGCCGAATATCCGATGGCATGACCTCAGAAGCACATTTTGTACTATTCTTTTAAAGAACAATTTTAATCCCAAAGCTGTATCAAAGCTGATGGGACATGCGAAGGAATTAATCACCATGGATGTTTATGGAGATAACAGAGGTATTATTGCAGATTGTGTGGATGAGATCCAGACGTTTATTGATGAGGTAATACCGAAGGAGGAGGCGGATGCAGAATTAAAGACTGAGAGTATGGATATAGTAATTTCAGCGGAAGACTATTTTTAGTAAAAATATCATAAGCCTGTAAAATGTAGGGCAAAGACGATAGAGAGCAATGTAAAAAGTATGGACAAAAGAAAAGAACAGACGTTCTAAAAATGTCTATACTTTTTCTTTTATTTATGGTATACTTTTTAGTGACTTTCCGTAATGCCATTTCCACCTGATGTTATCTGGTGTTGCGGCGTTTCAAAAAACGGGTTTTAGTGACTTTCATTCGTAAAAATGAAAAAGTTCGAATATATGCCAGGGCAAAAACGGCGATTTTTACGAATTTTGGGCATATACACGAACTTTTTTCTGGGTCACTGGAAAGGAAAAATACACTTATGGAGTTCAAATTACATTCAGAATTTGCCCCCACCGGCGACCAGCCCCAGGCCATTGAGAAGCTGGTCAAAGGCTTCAAGGAAGGCAATCAATGCCAGACTTTACTGGGGGTTACGGGCTCTGGCAAGACTTTTACGATGGCGAATGTCATCCAGCAGTTACAGAAGCCGACCCTGATTTTAGCCCACAACAAAACCCTCGCCGCGCAGCTCTACGGCGAGTTTAAGGAGTTCTTCCCGGAGAATGCGGTGGAGTATTTTGTATCCTACTATGGAAAAGTGATGAAAAGGGTGCTTTTTGGTGTTGTTTTGTCCATTT